>CAZNOK010000027.1:24458-33690 GCA_964574605.1 uncultured Verrucomicrobiota bacterium | reverse complement strand
AGATTCAAGTACGTGTCCATTGAACACATCAGGTCATGGGAATCCAATGGATCGGTGGTGGCGAACTTCAACGCGCCTTCCATATCGTTCAGAGCGCAAAAGAAACCCAACATCACCGGCCGGACGTGCTTCTTTGAAGCTCGCGAAAGGCGGCCATACGCCTGCCGTACTGGCACTCGCCATTGTTTGAGTGACTCACTCATGCGAAGGACCGTTATTAGTGCAGCAACAAACTCCGCCTCTTCTAAGTGCGCACAACTCAACAATTTCCTCGCCAGCTTGAGTGCTTCTCTAGCCATTCCCAAGTCCGTGAATCCTTCCATATCCCGCAGCATAGGGTTACGGCCACTATCGTTACGCATAGCTGACTCCTCCTCGTGCTTGCTTCTATCAAACTGCACACATCCTTACAAGCACGGAGCTCAATCCTCGCCTGTCATTGACGGCCACGGAAGCGGCATGTACACTGGCAACGTGGACATTCCAAAACTCCTGCCCAATTCGACACCGGAACAACGGTTACGAGAGTTTCATCGAATAGCTGCAGCCGAACAAGGGGACTTTTCTCGTCCCCGACTCCACGGAGTCTTCAGGTTTCGCACATGGGAAGAACACGAGAAATGGAAGCAGCAGCTTCCAAAAGGTAATCGGTAGAGCGTTCCAACCGGCATTAACCAGCCAAGAGAAACGGAAGCTTAAAGAACCGGCACAGTTTCGGTTATCGGTCTTTTACTTCCAAGCTGGCGGCGATGCGGAAGCCGCAGCGACCACGATATGTGGACGCAAAGCCGATGCGGTTTGAGGAACGGCAGCGATCTGCGCTCAGGGCCGCATAACCACCGTGCAGCACTTTCAGCGAGCCTTCTGCCGGTCCGGTGGGATCGGTGAATTTCCCTTCCGCGTAATGGCCCATCCAGTCGGCGCACCATTCCCACATGTTTCCATGCATGTCGTAAAGGCCCCAGGCGTTCGGTTTCTTCTGTCCGACAGGTTGCGCTTCCCAGTTTGAATTCTTGTCGTACCAGCCGTAATCACGCAATCCGACCTCATTATCACCGAAACAGAAAAGTGTTCTGCTGCCAGCCCTGCACGCGTACTCCCACTCTGCTTCCCTCGGCAGGCGCGGCGTCAAACCTTTCGGCATTTTCTCCGCGAGCTTTGGAATGAACTTCTTCACGATGTCTTCCCACGAAACATTGTCCACAGGCCGCATCTCGGCATTCGGACGGTTCTTGGTCTCGCTTGGATTATCTCCGACCAACGCCTCCCATTGCTCTTGCGTCACCTTGAACTTGCCCAAGTAAAAAGGCTTGGTCAGCGTCACCTCGTGGGCGGGTTCGTCGGTATTGCCGTATCGCTTGCCCGAACCCATCACAAATGTGCCCGGCTTGATGAGCACAAACTCCAGTTTCACTCCCTTTCCTAAGTTGACCGTTACTTGGGGCGCTAGCTCAGCCGCCGGGGTATTCGGCGAGACGGCGAAGAGAAACCCAAGCGCTAGGGTGAACAGCAGTTGTGCGTTCATGGCGCGACCAGCATACCTGTTCCGAGCTTCGGCACAAGCCAAGAAGCGCTTGCCCCACGAGCCGGTGACCGCGTCGCACAGGCGGAGGCACAACTCTCCAGTGCCTCATTGCATCTGCTTGATGAACTCGTCAGCACGGGCGATGGCGGTATTCATCTCGGCAATCAATTTCGTGATGTCAGACTGAATGTTGACGGCTTCGCCTTTGAGGGAAGCGATGGCTTGGGCGTTGAGATTGTGTTTCAGATAGAGCACGTGGTCGCGCAAGGACGTCAAGACCGGGTCCATGCTTTTCTCGGCTCGCTTCAGCGCCTGATGCAAATCATTGTAACGGCTGCGTGTCTCAGAGAGTTGGTTGCGGCTGTTGGCGCGCAGGTTCTCTGCCGAAATCTGCTGAATCTCTTCTTCCCATTCCTTGAACAGATCTTCTGCCACGGTTTCGACATCCCGAATCCGCTTATGGACATCCTCGGCCTTGCTCACCGAACGGTCGTAGTTCCTTTTCAACGCGTCGTATGCCTTTTCGAGTTTGCCGCCTTGGAAGCCGTAGAGTTCTTTCATCCGCGTCATGGCATCCTTGAACTGTTGGCTGGCCTCTTTCTGGTCGTCCCGCGCAGCAACAACCCGTTTCTTCAATAAATCGCGCTTATAGACGCCGACCTTTTCCATGGCCGAGTAGTAGGTGCTGCGGCAACCAACGCCAAGCAGCAGAAGCATCAGGACCGAACAGATCGGCAGCCGAAGGATTTTCGTTGTCATGCTCCCATCTTACTCATGTCTGGCTCAGACGTAAAGGTGGTTTGGAATTCCTTCGACAGCAACCTGTCAAGCCCGTAGAGTGCCTCGCACATACCATGTCCCATCCCACACTAACGAATCCCGAGAAACGCAGACTGAAAGCGGAGGCTCAACTCTTGGAGCCGGTGGTGCGCGTCGGCAAGTCAGGAGTGACGCCCGAGGTATTAGCGAGCATCGAGCAGGCGTTGACGGCGCGGCAGTTGATCAAGGTGCGTTTCGATCAAGAACGCGAAGAGCGGGACATCCTTGCGCGGAAGGTTGCGGAGGCGACGGGAGCGGAGTTGATCTGGCAAATCGGCAAAGTCGCGGTGTTCTACCGACCCAGACCTGAGTCTGCGCAAGCTCAATGAATCGCGTTGGCGGCTTCGTCGAGGACGACGACGCTGGAAATAGTCTTCATCACTTGAAAGTTCTGATACGTCCAGACGACTTTCTTGTCGGGCGTCACCTCGAAAATCTGCGGCGCTCTGTCGAGTTTGCCGTGGCCTTGCCAGTTCGACATGACGGTGTTGCCGTTGGCGAGACGATGGAAACCGGCCATGAACTTCAACGGCGCGCCGGGTAGGTCGTCGTTGGTGAATTGCCAGACGATCTTGCCGGTCTTGTCCACTTCGAACAGGCCGGTCTCAATACGGTCGCCATTTTTGCGTTTGTCCCCGACAGCGAACAGTGTGTTGCCGTTGGGGAGACGCGCGGCACTGTGTGGACCACCGGGGGCTTTGATCTCGCGGACGATTTTGCCTTGCGGGTTATACTCGCGAACGATTTCCTCGGCGTACATGCAGCAGAGGTAGTTGCCGTTCGGCAGGGCGCGAGCGTTGCGGATGTAGGGGTGGCCGCCATTCTTGCCCTCGGGAAGCGTGCGCACTTCCTTGACAATGGTCTTGCCGTCGGGCGCGACTTCGAGGAGGCGGCCACTGTTGCATTCGCCGACAAAAGTGTTGCCGTTGGCGAGTCGCTGACAGGCGTAAATCTCGGATGGCCCTTCCACTTCCTTGGCCGCGCCGCCTTTCTGTTTGACGAGGTTCTTAACCGGCGAGCCGGTGTAGTTGAAGACGACTGTTTTGTCGCGGGTGACTTCCTGGACGCCGTGGCCGGTATTGAAGAGGAGGTTGCCGTTTGGCAGGACCCAGAGATCATTGCAGGTGCCGGCTCCATATTCCCAAGTGACCCCGCCGTCTTTGCCGACGAGAAACACTTTGCGGCTGGAGTAGTCAGTGCAGGCGAACTCGTGCTGGGCGCGGACGGCCAGTGGCAACACTAGAAGAGCGAGGAAATATCGAATGTTCATTTGCTGAGGTCAATGACGGAGATGGTGTGGACGTTGTCGGCCTTATTGGGACCGTAGGTAAGGTCAATGTTGGAGACATAAACCTTGTCGCCACATCGGATGCACTCGCTCGGCGCGTCGAGTTCGCCGTAGGCGCCGTCACTCACAGTGTTCTTGGTGATGATGTTGATCTTGCCGGTGCGGGTGGGGATGCAGGCGATGGCATTGCCAATGAAATCGGCGACCCAGAGATTGCCTTGCGAATCGCACTGGAGGCCGTCAACGCTTTCGAGACCTCCACCTTGTGCGAAGACGCCGGAGGAAGTTACTTTGCCGTTGGCGTCGAGTATCAGTTTCCAGATCTCGACGTCACCGAAATTGCAGATGTAGAGATTGCCGCGCGGGTCGAATGCGACGCCGTTGGCTCCGACGGGAAAGTCTTTGTTGCGAGTTTTCAGTGTGAAAATCAGGTGCGGATCCCCGATGCCGGTGAGGTGAACTGGTTGGCCAGCTTTCAACTCGGCGAGGGTGAAGCGATACACGCCGCTGCTCATCGGGCGCTCGGTGTCGAGTGTGGTTTCCGAAAGATAGATCGCATCACCACGAGCGGTGACGCCGTTGGCCACGTTCAGACCAGTCGCGACGACGTCAACGCCTGTCGCTTTGCTGCCTGCCATGTTCACGCGCAAGAGGCGCGACATGCCGCGCTTAACGGTGGCAAACATCTGGTTGTCGGCGACGTAGAGGTTGCCGTCGGAACCGAAACAGATGCCGAGCGGACTGGCGACGCCGGTCTCAGGATGCTTCGGCAGGTCGGAAACTTCCTCGATCTTGTCCTTCCCAGTGATGCGAACAATCTTCGCCGGGTACTTGAATTTGTAGTCTTCGCCTGCGTTGTTCATGGCGACGTAAATGCAGCCGTCCTTGCCCAGCGCCATGCCGTCCGGGCTGTTGTACTTATCCGGCAATTTGATGGCGACGGGTTGATAAGTCTTCGTTACCGTCACCTTCGTGGCGCAACCAGCGGCGAGTAAAGTCAGAATCAGTAGTTTCTTCATGGGTTCATTCTTACCAAACCGTTTCCAAAGCGTGAACAACTTTCCGGTAGCATTCATATTTCGCCGTCATTGCGGCGCGCGGTTCATAACGGCGTGCGATCCGCGTCATCGCCTTCACTGCCTCCGCGTAGCTTGCATAGCATCCCACTGCTACAGCGGCCGCGATGGCGGCGCCGAGTGCACCGAGTTCGCTCCCTGCCGGCACCTCGACGGGGATCTGAAAGCAATCGGCAAACATCTGCACCCAGACCTCGCTGCGCGCCGCGCCGCCGGTGAAACGCACGACTTCGGGCGGCGGACGGAACTGCAACAGGCGCTGCAAATGCCAGTTGTGAGCGAATACGATTCCTTCGTACACAGCTCGCAACACATTCGCACGCGTGTGCCGTCCTTCAAGTCCGACGAGCGAAGCTTTCGCCGACGGATGCGCGTTCGAGCCGTACAGGAATGGCGCGAAGATGAGGCGCGAGTCTGCCGGTGCGGACGCAACCAGTTTGTTGCATTCGTCGTATGAGAGACCGTAGTCGGTGAGGAACCATTCGAGGTTTGCCGCCGAGGTTGGGCTGGCTTCGAGCATCAGGTAGTAGCCCGGGATGCTGTAGCACGAACTCATGAAGAGGTCCTTGTCCACAAGCGGCTGCCTCGCGATGTACTGGCTGATGCCCCATGTCCCAGCGACGATTGTCATCTGCTGTTCATCCACCAATCCCGCCGCCAGTCCGCAAGCGTCCACGTCGAACATTCCGCCCGCGACCGGCGTGCTGGCAGCAAGCCCGGTTTCGGCGGCCGCTTCGGGCGTGACCCTGCCGCAAATCTCTGCCGTCTTAGCCAACGGCGGTAGATATTGCTGCATCTCGCCGATACCGAATGCCTCCAGCACGCTCGCGTCGTATTGCGCCGTGACAACGTTCATCAAGCTCGTGGCCGACATGTCAGTCGTCTCCGCGCGCGCTTCCCCCGTCAGCTTGAATCGGATGAAGTCCTTGCACGTCAACGCCCACTTCGTCCGTTTCAGCGTCTCTGGTTCGTTGTCCCGCAGCCACGCCAGCAACGCGTTCGGCTGCCCCGGCCAAAGGCATTGTGCTGTCTTCGGAAGCACTTCTTCCCACACACCCTCGGCGCGCCACCGCTCGATATAGCGTTGCGCCCGGTTGTCAGTCGAATAAATCCCGTTGCGGACCGGCTGGCCGTTATGGCCGACCAAGTACAACCCGTTTCCATGTCCCGATCCGGCGATGCAGGCAATGCCGCGTGGGTTGATGCCAGACTTGGAGAGCACTTCGCGGATGGCCTCGGCGGTGCCGCGCCAGAGCGCGTTGGCGTCGCGCTCGTGCGGCGCCACCATCTCGACTTTCCGTCCGGCGACAGCGACTTCGTCGCCCGCAAGCGTGAACAGAGCAGCCTTTGAGACGGTGCCGCCGTTGTCAATGCCGAGCAAGTACTGTGGCATGGCGCAGTGTTTAGCAACAGGCGGGTATGGGTGGCGAGAAGATTCGAAAAAGCTGTTGTCGGGTGGGGTTGAACATGCGATAAGTCTGCGCACTTGGAGGATATGATTGTGCTGAACCTTCGTTATGATTTCAACAACCTGATGGCGGAACGCGTGGGCGACCACGGCGTCAAGGACGCCGAGTTGAATAACCTCGCGCCAAAAATCGAGGCGGCATGGAGCGCCGTCGAGAAGACGCCGCCGGGGTTCCGTAAGCTGCCGTACAACACCAAGCTCGCCGATGAAATCCGCACGTTGGCTGGCAACCTTCAAAAGGAATGTGAGAACTTCGTCGTTGTCGGCATCGGCGGATCGGCGCTGGGCAATATCGCGCTGCAATCGGCGTTGAATCATCCCTGCTACAACGAATTGCCCCGTAAGCAGCGTGGCGGGCCGAGGCTGTTTGTGCCGGACAATGTTGACCCCGACCGCATCAACGGCCTGCTCGATGCGCTGAACCTTGAAAAAACCGTGTTCAACGTCATTACCAAGAGCGGCGGCACGGCGGAAACGATGAGTGAGTTCCTCGTGTTCCGCGAGGCGCTCATCAAGAAGCTTGGGCCAGACAAGGCGGTGAAGCACATGGTCATCACAACCGACCCGGAGAAAGGCGAGTTGCGCGAGATCGTGAAGAAGTTCGGCTACGTCTCGCTGCCGATTCCGCCGGATGTCGGCGGGCGTTGGTCGGTGCTCAGCGCGGTCGGGTTGCTCAGCGCGGCAGTGACGGGCATTGACATTCACAAGCTGCTCGAAGGCGCGGCGGAGATGGACAAGCTGTGCAAACAATCCAGCAAACTCTGGGAGAATCCCGCGCTGACGGGCGCGGCGCTGCATTACCTGATGGACAAGGCGAAGGGCAAAAATGTGCAAGTGATGATGCCGTACTCGCACGCGTTGCGCGATGTAGCCGATTGGTTCCGCCAACTCTGGGCCGAGAGCCTTGGCAAGCGCGTGGATCGGGCAGGCAAGGTCGTGCATTGCGGTCAGACGCCGGAGAAAGCCGTCGGCGCGACCGACCAACACTCAGTGATGCAGCTTTACATCGAGGGGCCGTTCGACAAGGTCGTGACGTTCCTGACGGTGGACGAGTTCGAGACGCGCTGCGACATTCCGCACGCGTTTCCCGAGTTCGAGACGGTGAAGTATCTCGGCGGCCACACGATGAACGAATTGCTCAACGCCGAAGGCAAGGCGACCGAACTGGCGTTGACGCAGAGCGGGAAGCCGAACTGCGCGATCCGGTTGAAACACGCCTGCGAACGCAGCGTTGGCGCGCTGCTGTATCTGCTGGAGATGCAGACCGCCTATGCCGGCGAACTTTACAACATCAACGCCTTCGACCAGCCGGGCGTCGAGCTTGGCAAAGTCAACACGTACGCACTCATGGGCCGCAAAGGCTTTGAGGCAAAGCGCCGCGAAGTCGAGCAGGCCGCGAAATCAAACCCGAAATTTGTGGTGGGCGCATGACCGACGCCGAAGTCCTCCAAGTGTTTCGCGACACACAAGCATTGTTGAGCGGACATTTCCTGCTGCGCTCCGGGCTGCACAGCGCCCAGTATTTCCAGTGCGCGTTGGTGCTCCAGTATCCGCGTCACGCCGAAAGAATCTGCGCGGCGCTGGCGGCGAAGCTGCCGAAGGCCGACACGGTAATCTCGCCGGCGATGGGCGGGTTGTTTGTCGGACACGAAGTCGGGCGCGCGCTCGGTATCAAGCATATTTTCGCGGAGAAGAACGCAGCCGGTGCGCTGGCGCTGCGGCGCAATTTTACCATCAGCAAAGGCGAGAAGTTTTTGGTTGTCGAAGACGTTGTGACGCGCGGCGGCCGTGTGCAGGAGACGATTGACATTGTCCGCGGGCGCGGCGGCGAGGTGGTCGCAGTGGGAACGTTGGTGGACCGCTCCGGCGGGCGGGCGAACTTCGGCGTGCCGCTGGTGAGTTTGTTGAAACTGGAGATTGAGACATTCGAGGCGGGGACGTGCCCGTTGTGCAGGGAAGGGAAACCGCTCAAGAAGCCGGGGAGCTGATTTTATGGTTGGTTGGATACTGAAGAAGATTGTCGGCAGCAAGAACCAGCGCGAGATCAAGCGCCTCTGGCCGGTGGTCGAGATCATCAACGACTTCGAGAAACAATACCAGTCGTTGACCGATGACCAGCTTCGCGCGAAGACGGCGGAGTTCCGCGAGCGTCTGGCGAAAGGCCAGACACTCGACGACGTCCTGCCCGAGGCGTTCGCCGCCGTGAAGAACGCCTGCCGGCGACTGTGCGGACGCGAGTGGCTGGTGCGCGGTCGTCCATACAAGTGGGACATGATACCCTTCGATGTGCAGTTGATCGGCGGAATGGTGCTGCACTCCGGCAGGATTGCGGAAATGGCCACGGGCGAAGGCAAGACGCTTGTCGCGACGATGCCACTTTACCTGAACGCGCTTGCCGGCAACGCCCACTTGGTGACTGTCAACGACTACCTCGCGGCGCGCGACTCGGAGTGGATGGGCGAAATCTACAAGTTCCTCGGCCTCACGGTCGGTTGCATCCAGCACGACCAGCCGCCGCCGTTGCGTCGGGAGCAGTACCAATGCGACATCACCTACGGCACCAACGCGGAGTTCGGCTTCGATTATCTGCGCGACAATGGCATGGCCACCAGCGTGGACACGCAAGTTCAGCGCGGCCATTTCTACGCCATTGTTGACGAAGTGGACTCGATCCTCATTGACGAAGCGCGCACGCCATTGATCATCAGCGGCCCGTCCACTGTCTCTTCGCACCAGTTTGACAAATACAAACCGCAGGTGGCGGAATTGGTCCGGTCGCAAACGATGTTCTGCAACCGGCTCGTCAGCGAAGCCAAGGAGCTTCTCGACAAGAAGGACGGTAAAACGGAAGACAAGGACGCCGATCCCGTCGGCGACGCGGGTCGGCTTCTCTATCAAGTGAAGATGGGGATGCCGAAGAACAAACAACTTCTGAAGCTGTTGGAAGACCCGGAAGTTCGCAGGCTTGTTGATGAATCCGAATTAAAGGTGTTGGCCGACAACACGAAGAAGGAACAGATCGCGCTGAAGGAGGAGTTGTTCTTGATATGTTTATC
>CAZNOK010000027.1:15550-24448 GCA_964574605.1 uncultured Verrucomicrobiota bacterium | reverse complement strand
GTTGCACGAGATTGACGCGCAAACCGCCGACGACGCCGCGAAAGAGAAGCGCCGGCAGGAAGTCCAGCAACAATTCGAGGAGCGCAGCGAGAAGATCCACAACATCGCCCAGCTTCTGCGCGCCTACTGTCTCTTCGAGAAAGATGTCGAATACGTCGTCCAGGACGGCAAGATCCTCATTGTGGACGAATTCACCGGCCGCCTGATGCCGGGTCGGCGTTGGAGCGACGGGTTGCACGGCGCGGTCGAGGCAAAGGAAGGCGTCGCCGTCGAGCGCGAGACGCAGACGCTCGCCACGATCACGATCCAGAACTATTTCCGCCTCTACAAGAAACTCGCCGGCATGACCGGCACGGCGGAGACTGAAGCCACGGAGTTCCAGAACATCTACAAGCTCGGCGTCGTCGTCATCCCGACCAACAAGCCTTGCGTCCGCGCCGACGAGAACGACCGCGTTTATAAAACCCGGCGCGAGAAGTTCAACGCCATCATTGACGAGATCATCGAGCGCCACCGCAAAGGCCAGCCGTTGCTTGTCGGCACCGTGAGCGTCGAAGCCAGCGAAGTCCTTTCGCGGATGCTCCAGCGCAAAGGAGTTCCCCACAACGTTCTCAACGCGAAATTCCACCAGCAGGAAGCCGAGATTGTCGCCCGCGCCGGGCAGCGCGGCTCCGTCACCATCGCCACCAACATGGCCGGCCGCGGCACCGACATCAAACTCGGCGAGGGCGTGCCCGATGTCGGCGGCCTGCACGTCATCGGCACCGAACGGCACGAGGCGCGGCGCATTGACCGGCAGTTGCGTGGCCGTTGCGCGCGCCAGGGTGACCCCGGCGGCTCGCGGTTTTACGTCTCGCTCGAAGACGATCTGATGCGGTTGTTCGCCAGCGGCAAGATCGCCAACATCATGGAAAAACTCGGCATGAAGGAGGGCGAGGAACTGCAACATCCGCTCCTGAACCGTTCCATCGAGACCGCGCAGCGCCGCGTCGAGGAACACAACTTCGCCATCCGCAAACACACGCTCCAGTACGACGACGTGATGAACAAACAGCGCGAAGTCCTCTACAGCTTCCGCAACGAGATCATTCGCGGTGACAACCCGCGCGATTCCATCTTCGATATCATCGAGGAAGTCACCGAGAACCATGTCGGCGCGTCGTGTCCCGAGGGCCAGACGAGCGACGAGTGGGATCTGAAAGGCTTGGTGCGCTGGGCCAACCACGCGTTCCCGATCGGCCTGCGCGAAGACCTCGTCGCCAACAAGACCGGCGACGAACTGAAGGAGTTTATCCTCAGCAAAGTCCGTCGTGCCTACGAAGCGAAGGCGGCAAACGAGGATCCCGATGCGCTCAAGGCCATCGAGCGATTGATCGTGTTGAACGCGCTCGACCGGCTCTGGCAGGAACACCTCTACAACATGGACCAACTCCGCCACGGCATCGGATTGCGCGGCTACGGCCAGCGCGACCCGCTCGTCGAGTACAAGGCCGAGGCGTTCTCGATGTTCGACGAGATGATGGTCAGCGTGAAAGACGAGATCGCCTCCAACGTCTTCCGCTCCGCCAGTTCGCTCGCTGCGTTTGAGAGCTTCCTGCGCGCCCTGCCGATGCAACTCAGCGCACCCGAACTCACCTCCGGGACCGCTTACCAACAGGCTGCCGCAGCCGGAACAAAACCGGAACAAGGGGGCGACATGGTCGAGGAAGCCATCGCCGCCGCCGCGCCGGTCCGTCGCGAGACGCCGAAAGTCGGCCGCAATGAGCCGTGTCCGTGCGGCAGCGGCAAGAAGTTCAAACAATGCTGCGGCAAGAATGCCTAACGTCGTTGTTGCACGACTGGGTGCTGCCCGTCGTTTCCGGCGCGCTGCTCGCGCTGGCGTATCCGTCGTTCAACTGTGCTGAGTGCGCCTGGATCGCGCTCGTGCCGCTGCTGTTTGCGTTGCAGGACGGCACACGCAATCAGGCGTTTCGGCGCGGCTGGCTGGCCGGGCTGGTGTTCTTCGGGATGACGGTCTGGTGGACGATCCACGTCACCGTCGCCGGGACCGTCGGATTGATCGCGGCGCTTGCGGTGTACTTTGGAGTAGCGGCGACAGTGTTTTCTGTAGCCGCGAGCCTGCTCGCGGCCCCTGCCAACCCGCCGCGAACAGGGTTCGCGGCTACAGACTCCGTGTGGCGAAATCTGCTGCTGGCTGTTGTCGGCACCGCGTGGTGGGTGACGCTGGAGTGGGTGCGCGGCAAAATCATCTTCGGCGGATTCGGTTGGAACGGATTGGGCGTGAGCCAGCACCAGACGTTGCCGCTGATCCAAATCGCACGCATCACCGGCGTGTATGGCGTGTCGGCGCTGGTCTGCTTTGTCAACTTCGCCATCTATTTCACGTTCCGCCGGTTCTTGCGGCTGCGGAACGATGAGGAACCGACGCGGCGTCTGAGTTGGGAGTTGTATGCGGCGGTGTTGCTGGTGTGCGCGGCGTTCGTCAACGGCCTGAAGACGATGCGGAGCGACGAAGGCTCGGCGCCCGGCCTGCGCGTGGCGTTGGTGCAGGGAAACATCCCGCAGCAGGTGAAGTTCGATCCGCGCGAGAAATCAATGATTATGGAACGCTACCGAGCGCTGACCGAGAAGGCGGCGTTGCTGAAACCCGACTTCATCATCTGGCCCGAAACCGGCACACCCGGCGTCTTGCGCTACGATTTGGAATCGTACAGCCTCGTCTCGAACATGGCTGCCGTCGCCAACGCGCCCTTGTTGGTCGGCACGATGGACGTGTCGGGCAAGGACTGGTTCAACGCCGCCGCGCTGATGCAGCCCGACGGCCGGATCGTCGGCCTGTACCACAAGATTCACCTCGTTGCGTTCGGCGAGTACGTGCCGCTGCGGAAGATTCTGCCGGTGATGAAATGGCTGACGCCGATTGACGGCAGCTTCGAGCGGGGCGACACGTTCAGCGTGTTCCAGTTGGGGACCGTGCGCTTCGGTGCTGTGATTTGTTTCGAAGATACGCTGCCGGATTTGTATCGTCAGTTTATTCGTCGCGGCGCGGATTTCATGGTGAACCTGACCAACGACGCTTGGTTCAAGGAATCGCCTGCCGCCGAGATGCATTTGGCCAACGCCATCTTTCGCGCCATCGAGGCGCGTCGGCCGCTGGTGCGTTGCACGAACAACGGCGTGACCTGCGTGGTGAACGAGTTCGGCCAGATCAAGTCGGAGCGTCGGCTGCCGCCGTTTCAGGAAGGGTCGCTGGTCTGCACGGTGCCGTTGGCCGGCAACAAAGGGCAGACGTTCTACACGCGGCACGGCGACTGGTTCGTGGCGGTCTGCGCGCTGGTCAGCGCTGTCGGTTGCGGTTGGCTGACGTGGCGGGGCAGGAGACGGGTAGCGTGAACGTTCTGCCAGGATTGCGATTCAGTTGTTCCCGCTGCGGTCGCTGCTGCCAACAATGGGGCGTCGAGGTCAGCGCGGCGGAGAAAGAACGTTTGGAGAAACTGGATTGGAGCCACGTGGCCGAAGCGCCTCCGCGCGGCCAGTTCTTTCGCCAACTCGGGACGCGCTGGGTGCTGGGACTGCAAGAAAACGGCCTGTGCCGATTTCTTGGTGGCGACAAGCTCTGCATCATCCACAAGAATTTTGGCGCCGAGGCCAAGCCGGCCGCCTGCCAACGGTTTCCGTATCATTTCACACGGACACCGACCGGGGTGTACACCAGCCTTTCATACGTCAGCGTTGCCGCGCGCGAGAACGTTGGCCGCGAACTCTCGGAGTGCCGCGACGAACTAACTACGTTGTGTGGACGGCTTGGTCCCGACCGCGAGCACGGCGCGGAAGTGGCATTGACAGACTCGAAGCGGATTAGCTGGACCGACTATCTTGCGCTGGAGGAACGACTGCGCGCGCAGATGGCGGGCGCAGTGTGGCCGGCGTTGCTGGCAGGAGAACGCCTGCTCACGGAAACCATCCCGCCCGGCGAACCATTGCCGGTTGATGGATTGAACTGGCGACAACGGGCGATTCTCGGCCTCTGTGTGCAGGCGTTCCTGCAAGCGACAGGGTCGGCGACATTCGTCGGGCCGATTGTGATGTCGGTGCTGCAACGGCGGTTGGAGATCAACGGGCGTTCGGTGACGTTCGGCGATCTGGCGGCGCTGCCGAAGGTCGCACTCGATGCGTCCGCGGAGGCGACGGTGCGGCGGTTCCTTGTGCAATCACTTTTCGGCAAGTCGTACTTCGGCCGATGGGGAAATGAAGAGGTGTCGGTGCTGGCGGGCTATCGGTTTCTGATGCTGCAATACGTGTTGGTTATCCTGTCGGTGCGACTGGGTGTGGCAGTCTCCGAGGCGTTGATGACGACTTGCCGCAATCTCCAGCACCGCGCCGCGCTCGGCAGTTGGGTCTTGCCGGCGGAACGCCTCGCGACCGAGATGCGGGCGTTGCTGCCGCGCATTGTGCCCCCGGAGTAAACGCGCTTGATGATGGCGGTAAATATCGGCTAAAGTCGCGGTTATGACAGCGGTGGTTTTCATTGGCTGTGCGGTGGTGTCTTATTTGCTCGGCTCGATCCCGACAGGGTTCGTCTGGTGCAAGGCGCGCGGCATTGACATTCGCACGGTCGGCAGCGGCAACATCGGCGCGACCAACGTCATGCGGGCGCTCGGCAAACCGATCGGCATCACCGTGCTGTTGATTGACGCCGCGAAAGGGTTCGTACCGGTCTTCGCTGCGCCTGCGTTCTTCCCGCAGGCGGACAGAACGCTGCTGGAGATCGTCTGTTGTGTCGCGGTCGTCGCGGGACACAACTGGACTTGCTGGCTGAAGTTCAAGGGCGGTAAAGGCATCGCAACCAGCGCCGGGGCGTTGCTGGCGATGTTGCCGATGCCATTGTTGTGGGTGCTGGCGATCTGGGGCATTGTGTTCGCGGCGTCGCGGTACGTCTCGCTGGCCTCGATTGCCGCGGCGGCCTCGCTGCCGGTGGCGACGTGGCTCATCACGCGCGACCGGACGTTCATCGTCTTTACCGCCATTCTGGGCGCGCTGGCAATCTACAAGCACAAATCGAACATCCAACGGCTCCTTGCCGGAACCGAAAACCGAATCGGAGGAAAGAAACCATGAACGCCACAGTCATCGGCACAGGCGGGTGGGGGACGGCCCTGGCGGTGCTGCTGCGCGGCAACGGCTGCCACGTCCGTTTGTGGGGACGGCTGGAGGAGGAAGTCGGTCCGATCCTTGCCACGCGCGAAAACAAACTGCTGTTGCCCGGTGTGCGGGTTCCGGACGAAATTGCCGTGACGCTGGACGACGCGGCGGCGCTTTCCGGGGCGGAGATGGTGGTGCTGGCGGTGCCGTCACACGGGATGCGGACGATTTGCTCGCGCTTGCGGCCGAACATCCCGGCGGGCGCCCTTTTGGTTCACGTGGCCAAAGGCATCGAGAACGAAACGGCCAAACGAATGAGCGAGGTCGTTCTGGAGGAACTGAGGCGCGACGATGTCGTCGTGCTGTCCGGGCCGAGCCACGCCGAGGAGGTCGCACGCGGTGTGCCGACGGCATTGGTGGCCGCGTCCGTGTACGAGACGCGCGCGGTGCAGGCGCAGGATATTTTCATGAACGAGCGGTTCCGCGTCTATACGCACGACGATGTCGCCGGTGTCGAATTCGGCGGCGCGATGAAGAACGTCGTCGCGTTGGCGGCGGGTTTGTGCGACGGCATCGGTTTCGGCGACAACACGAAGGCGGCGCTTTGCACGCGCGGTCTGGCGGAGATGACGCGGCTGGGACTGGCGCGCGGGGCGCGCGCGGAGACGTTCTCCGGGCTGAGCGGTCTCGGCGACCTGATGGTGACGGCGTTCAGCCGGCACAGTCGGAACCGGAAATTTGGCGAACGACTTGGCAAGGGCGAAACGGTGCAGCAGATTCAAGCGAGCACGAAAGCCGTCGCCGAAGGCGTCCGCACCGTCAAGTCCGTCCAGCAACTCGCTCATCGTTGCGGCGTCGAGATGCCGATTGCGCGCGAAGTGTATGCCATCATCTACGCCGGCAAGTCCCCGCGGCAAGCCGTCCGCGACCTGATGACCCGCGAGGCGAAACCGGAGTTTGACTAGCCGCGGCTGAGAATTCCGGGAACTTTTCCCCATGGAAAGTGTCTTACCAAGCGACCGCGAATTGATCATGCAAGCACAACGCGGCGATGACGCCGCGTTTGAGGAGCTGGTGCAGCGTCACCAACGGCGCGCGATCAACGTCGCGTTCCAGTTGTTGCGGAATGAGGAGGATGCCGTGGAAGTGGCACAGGATGCGTTCGTGAGAGTTTACCGGAGCCTCGGCGGGTTTCGCGGAGAGTGCGAGTTCACGACCTGGCTCCACCAGATCGTGGTCAACCTCGCCCGCAACAAACACCGCTGGTGGTGGCGACGGGGACGAGAGGTGACGATGTCGCTGGACGCACCGGTGGAGGCCGGGGATGGCGAGATGAGCCAGCAGGTTGCGGCGCCGACCGACCCCGCCGATGTTGAGTTGGCGAAAACAGAGTTTGTTCGAACGTTGGAACGGAAGATGACGGAGTTGCCGCGGAAGTTCCGTGAGGTGCTGGTGCTGCGCAACGTCGAGGAACTGGGCTACGAGGAAATCGCGGTGGTGCTGCGGTGCTCGGTTGGCACCGTGAAATCGCGGATTGCGCGCGCCCGCGAGGCGTTGCGCGAAGCGATGAAAGATGAATTGTCATGATGACGTGCCGACAAATCGAGAACGAGTTGTCAGCCTACGTGGACGGCGAATTGACGGACGCTGTGCGCTCCGAGGTGCAGGCGCATCTCGGCGCGTGCGAACGGTGCCGCCAGCGCCTCGCGCAGTTGGAACGGCTCAGCGACGGCGTGGCGCGGCTGCCGCGATTGGAACCGCCGCCGCGTTTTGTTCCGGATTTGTTCCGGCGGCTCCGCGCCCGGCCGGAGCCGCGTCAGTCGTGGGTGGACTGGGTGTTTCGTCCGGTCTGGTTGAAGCTGCCAGTGGAGGCGGTGGCCGTATTGGTGGTGGCTGTGGGCGTGATGTTCCTCGCACAGCATGGTCAGAAGCGGGAGCAATGCGTCCGCTGCACGACAATCACCGATCCGACAGCAGGGGCACCCACCGCACCAGCAGAGGCGGAAGCGCGCAAGGGTGAGGCAATGCCGGCGCCGACCGCCGTCGCTCCGGAACCAGCGACGGTGTTGAGTCCTGCGCCAACAAAGGAACGCGCCGGGGCGGCGCGACGACTGGCGCCGGCTGCGCCGTCGGGGCGGCCGGAGTCGCTGGCGTTCAAGATGGAGGCGGCTGACAAGTCGCGCGCACTGGACCGGTTATCGGTGGTGAACACGAATCCGGCCGTGGCAGAGCAGCGGGTGCGGACACTGGTGAAAACCGTGCGCGGCAGTGTGGTCGAGGTAAAACAGGATGGCGGCGCGCCCCGCAATATGCGAGTACGCCTGCCGGCGACAGAGGTCGTGAAGTTCAAGGCGCAATTGGTGGAGACAAATGCGGATGCGGGACTCAAGCTGGGGGACATGATGGATGCGGCGATGGAACCGGCAAAGCCAAAAGAGGAACCGATGACAGACTTGGAGATTCGGATTATCGTGCCACCGACGCGGTGACGGTTACTTCTCGGTCCACTTCTGGAGTTTCGCAGCGAGCTTCTTGTTCTGGGGATCCAACTGAACTGCTTTGCGCAGGAAGGTGACAGCTTCGGCGCGCTGGCCGCTCTTGTAGAGAGCCTCGGCCAGATGATCAAAAACGGTCGCGTCAGGTTCCTTGGCGGAGAGTTCAACGGAGCGGCGGAGTTGTTTGAGCGCGTCGTCGGTGCGACCGAGCTGGAAGTAAACCCAACCGAGGCTGTCGAGGTAAGCCGGGTTTTCGGGCTGTGCGGCTACGGCCTTGTTGATGAGGTCAAGGGCTTCGGTGAGGTTCTGATTTTTCTCGGCCCACATGTAGCCGAGGTAATTGGCGGCGTTGTGGTTCTTCGGGTCGAGTTCGAGAGATTTGCGGAAGAGAGTGACAGCCTTGTCGAATTGCCCGGCGCGTTCGCACGCGGCGCCATACATGTAATAGAAGGCGGTGGTGGGTTTGTCTTTGTCGCTGCCTTGGATGAGTTGCTCCGCCTCGGCAAAGGCGGCGACAGCTTTCGGGTAATCTTTCTGGTCGGAGAAAACGAGACCGGTGAGGTAGGAAACCTCGAATCGGGCGGGAAACTTCTTCTTGGAACTGGCGAGGGCTTGAAGCGCGTCAGCGTATCGTTTTTGGTGGAGACGGACGAGAGCGAGTCGGACGCACACATCGAACTGATTCGGATTGATGTCGAGGGATTGTTGGAGATGGAGGGCGGCGTCCTTGTTGAGTTCCTGGCAGATATCGGCGATGGCGTTGTGGACATCGTAGCGCAGCGGCTCGCGTTTCAGGATGGCCTTGAGGGCGTCAATCGCCTTGTCTTTCTGGTCGGCGCGGAGGAAGGCCTGTGCGAGACGCTCGCGAAACTGGGTCAAGTCGGGCCGCAGCTTGAGCAGCATCGAATACGCCTCGGCGGCCGCGGCGAAGTTGTCCGCCGCCATCTGTGCTTCGGCGAGGCGCAAGAGCAGTTCGGGATCGCGCGGCGTGATCTGTCTGGCTTTCTCGTAGCAGTCCACGGGATGACGCGAAGAGATTTGTTTGCTGAGCGACGGTTTCTGCTTGAGGACGAACTGATAGAGGTCACCCAGTCCCATCCAGAACGAGGCGTCCTTGGAGGTCTGGTCGAAAGCGCGTTCCAGCAACGGCGGCACAATGGTAACGTCGTCTTTCTGGAAGTACACTTCCACAAGCGCGCGGATGGCGGGCAGATAATCCGGCTTCAGCTTCAGCGCCTCGAGGAACGCCGCGATGGCTTCC
>CAZNOK010000027.1:0-15540 GCA_964574605.1 uncultured Verrucomicrobiota bacterium | reverse complement strand
TGGGCCTGGCGATCAGCAAGGAACTGGCGGGGATGCTCGCCGGTGCGGTGGGCGACGCCGATCCAGAGCCACGGCTCGGCCGATTGCGGGTTGGCCTTGACGGCTTTGTCGAGCAACGCGAGCGCCTTGTCGCGCTCCTTCTGGCTGAGGTAAATCTGCGCCAGTTTCCCGGCCAGCGAGGCGTTTTGCGGGTCAAGCTCGAATGCCTTCTCATATTCGGGCAACGCCGCGGCCGCACCTTCGCGCGCCTCCAGCGACACGCCAGCCGCATAGTGGGTGAGCGCCTCGGGGTTCTTCGACGGCAAAGCGGGCGCAACTTCTTTCGGCGGCGCCGACGACGCAACCCTGGGCGCAGGCGCAGCACAGCCGGCCATGATGCCAACAACGGCTGCCAGCGCGAACGCCCGCTCGTGCGAACGGGGTTTCTGCATGTGTTGTCTCGCGGGGACTAGCGATTCCGCTTCTTATGGCGCATCGCTTTGAGGCGTTTCCGCCGCTTGTGACGATTGATCTTGGATTTCCTGCGTTTCTTCAGTGAACCCATGTGGGTCTCCTTTGCTCAGTAAATGACTTTGTTCAACGGATACTCGATGATGCCTTCCGCGCCCGCCGCCTTCAACTGCGGGATGATCTCGCGCACGACCTTCTCGTCAATGATTGTCTCCAGCGCCACCCAGCCCTCCAACGCCAGCGGCGACACTGTCGGGTTACGGAGCGCGGGAAGTTCATTCAAAATGCCGTCGAGCTTGGCGCGCGGCACATTCATCTTCAAACCGACCTTCTCGTCGGCAGCGAGCGCGCCACGCAACAACAGCGCCAGCGTCTCGATCTTCTTGCGTTTCCAAGCGTCCTTCCACGATTGTTTGTTCGCGATCAACTGTGGGAAACTGCTGACCAACGTGTCCACGATCCGCAGGTTGTTCGCCTTCAACGACGAGCCTGTCTCGGTCAGCTCCACGATCGCATCCACCAACTCCGGCGCCTTCACTTCGGTCGCGCCCCACGAGAACTCCACCTCGGCGCGGACGCCGCGCTGTTTCAGCCAGCGCTTGGTCAACTGGACCACCTCGGTCGCAATCCGTTTGCCTTCGAGGTCCTTGGCCGACTTGACGGGCGAATCGTTCGGCACGGCCAACACCCAACGGGCGGGCGAGGTCGTTTGCTTGCTGTAGGCGATCTCGCAAACCACGTGCACGTTGCTGTCGTTCTCCGCGATCCAATCCGCACCCGTCAGACCGGCGTCGAGGTATCCGTGCTCGACGTAGCGGCTGATTTCCTGCGCGCGAATCAGGCGCAGTTCCAACTCCGGGTCGTCCACGCGCGGCAGATAGCTGCGGCTGCTGGAAGTGACTTTCCAGCCCCCCTTCGCCATCAACGCGAACGTGGACTCCTGAAGGCTGCCTTTGGGCAGTCCCAAGCGCAATATGTTTGCTGTCTTCTGCATCAAAGCCTTTCGTACCTGCTGTTTCAGCTTCTGGCGAGCACAAAGTTACTGCGTCACGTCCACCCGTCGCCCGACGATGCGCAGCCGGTTCTCCGCGAACAGACGAATCGCTTCCGGGAACAACTTGTATTCGACCGCGTGAATCCGCTGGTGTAACGATTCCGGCGTGTCGCCGGGCAGAACCGGAACGGCTTCCTGCAAAATGATCGGCCCGGCGTCCACGCCTTCATTGACAAAATGCACCGTCACACCTGCGACCTTCACGCCGTAGTTGAGCGCCTGTTCCCACGACTTCAATCCGGGAAACGCCGGCAGCAGCGCCGGGTGAACGTTGATGATCCGTCCGGCAAACGCCGCAAGCAACGGCTGTTTGACGACGCGCATGTAGCCGGCCAGCACCACCAGTTCGACGCGCGCCTCGCGCAGCAACTCGACCAGATGCTGTTCCAACTCCGGCTCCAGCTTTGTCTTGAACCGGCTCTGTCCGACAAATGTCGCCGGGATGCCGCGACGCCGGGCACGTTCGAGAATGAAGGCGTCGGCGATGTCGCTCAGCACGACCAGGACGTTGCCGGGAATGGCGCCGCGGGCACAGGCCTCCATGATCGCTTCGCAATTGGAGCCGTTACCCGAACCAAGCACACCGATGCGCAAAGGTGAAGTCATGCGGGGAGTTTCTTACGCGAACCGGCGCGGAAACACAAGCGCGCTTTCCGTCACCACCACCAGCGCGGATGATGATAGGGGTGATAGTAACCGCTGTAATAGTAGGAATCGCGGCGTTGTTGTTCCTCGACAGCAGCGCGGGTGTAGGTTTCCAGCATGTAATTGATCACGCGGTCACTGACGCCTTCCTTGCGCAGGCGCACCACGTCGTCCGCGCCCAGGCGGTACATCGTGTGGGACGATTCAATTCGTCGGATGATCTCATCGTCCCACGATCCGGCTTTCGCCATGGAAATGATATCCGCCAGCGACAGTGGCGGCGGTGGTGGCGTCGTTTTGCAAGCAACTGTCAACAGTGGCAACAACAACACGAGCAAGAGCTTCTTCATCACACTGGTATACTAAAGCGAACTGCGGATTTTTTCAATCAAACCTGTCGTTGAGAATCCGCGCACGAACGGCAGAATCCTCACCTTTGTTCCCGCCGCCGCCAGCACAGCTCGCTCCTCGGCGTCGAGCGTATCGGGGCGATAATCGCCGCCTTTGACGTAGATGTCGGGGCGAACCGCGGCGAGGAAGCGCGTGGCGCGTTTCTCATTGAAGATGACAATGGCGTCCACGCACATCAGCGCCGCCAACACTGCCGCGCGATGCCGTTGCGCCACCAACGGACGGGTCGGTCCCTTGAGTTGACGGACTGAGCGGTCGGAGTTCAAGCCGACCACCAAGAGGTCTCCAAACGCCTTCGCGCGTGCCAGATAGTCCACGTGACCGTAGTGGAGTAGGTCAAAACAACCATTGGTCGCCACCACCCGCAACCCGCGCCGGCGCGCCGCGGCGGCCCAACGGGCAGCCTGTGCCAGCGTCAGATGCTTCGAGGCGAGGTTTTTGGCTTGCTTCTGCATGGTTCTTCCGCGAAGATGACAGCGATGAGGATGACCGACACGACACGTTGGGTCAAGGTATAAGTCGTCATGCATATCGTTCATTTATTGGGCACAACAATCTATTTCGTGGTGCTAATCGGTCTGTCCTGTTACGGGATGCATCGGTACTTGATGATCTATCTCTATTACAAGCACCGGAAACAGAAGCTCGCGCCCAAAGGTCGTCTTGACCCGCTACCGCGAGTCACAGTCCAACTGCCGCTCTACAACGAAATGTATGTCGCGGAGCGTCTTCTGAACTCCATCGCCGCGCTCGACTACCCGAAGGACAAACTCGAAATCCAGGTTCTTGACGATTCCACCGACGAGACTGCCGACATCGTCGCCCGCAAGACCAGCGAACTCCGGCGGGAGGGCTTCGACGTTCAATACGTTCACCGCACCAACCGTCAAGGCTACAAGGCTGGTGCTCTCCAAAACGGCCTCAAGACAGCCACGGGCGAGTTCATCGCCATCTTCGATGCCGACTTCGTTCCGCAACCCGATCTGCTTCAACAGACGATTCACTATTTCACCGACCCGACCATCGGCATGCTGCAGACCCGATGGGGTCACCTCAACGAGCCTTATTCCCTGTTGACCCGCGTTCAGTCCATCCTTCTGGACGCGCATTTCCTCATCGAACAGACCGCGCGCTCCCGTTCGGGTCGTTTCTTCAACTTCAACGGCACCGGCGGCATCTGGCGGCGGTCCTGCATCGAACACTCCGGCGGCTGGCAACACGATACGCTCGCCGAAGACCTCGACCTCAGTTACCGCGCGCAGATCAAGGGTTGGAAGTTTCTTTTCCTTCCCGACATCGTGACGCCGGCCGAATTGCCCGTCGAGATGAACGCCTTCAAGGCGCAGCAACATCGCTGGGCCAAAGGCTCCGCGCAGGCCATGAAGAAGATGCTGCCGCAACTCTGGCGCGCGAAGCTCCCGCTGAAGATCAAACTCGAGGGCACGATGCACCTGACCAGCAACCTCGGTCATCTCATGCTGTTCACGATGTGCCTCGTGCTCCGCTCCACCGCCTACGCCGGCACCCACGAAGCCTCCGGCGGCAACGAATTCACCAAGCTGTTCCTCGTGGACGTGCCGTTGTTCCTCGCAGCGTCGGTCTCCGTCACGGCGTTTTACTTCTGTCCGCAGGTAGCACTCCACGCCAAATGGTGGAAACGGATTCTTCTCATGCCGTTGATGATGGCCGTCGGCATCGGCCTTTGCGTCAACAACGCCCGCGCGGTCCTCGAAGCTATCTTCAACCACAAGAGCGAGTTCGTCCGCACCCCAAAAGCCGGCGTCCAGCAACGCACCGACTCGTGGCGTGGCATCAAGTACCGCTCCTTCCACGGTCTGGTTCCATATCTGGAAATCGCCTTCGGTCTTTACTACACGTGGTTCCTGTACGACGTGCTTGATCAGGGACTCTGGCTGACCGCGAGCTTCATCGTCTTCTTCCAAGTTGGTTTCTTCTACGTCGGCTTCATGTCGCTGATGCAAACCAGCAACCGCCTCGCGCGACGCGCCCCCGACCCGCTCGCGTCCCTCAACGCCTGAGCCGCATCCCATGTCCGAACCCCTCGGCATCATCGCGGGCAACGGCGAGTTCCCGCTCCTGCTTGCCCGCACCGCGCGGACGCAAGGAGTTCACACAGTCACCGCTGCCTTTAAAGGCGAGACCAATCCCGACATCACACAAGCCGCCGACGAAGTCGAATGGGTCCGCCTCGGCCAACTCAATCACCTTATCGAAGTCTTCACCAAGCGCCATGTCACCCGCGCTGTCATGGCTGGTGGCATCACTCCGGCGAACCTGTACAAGAACCTGAGCCTCGACTTCCGCATGATCGCCGTTGCCGCCCGCCTCAAAGTCCGTAACGCCCAGACTATCTTCGGCGCCATTGCCGACGAGTGCGCCAAGGACGGCGTCACGCTCCTCGACCCGCGTCCGTTCTTCGGCGACGCTGTCCCGCAACCCGGCACTCTGACGCGACGCACCCCCGACCGCGTTCAGCAGGACGACATCGCTTTCGGCTTCAAAGTCGCCAAGGCCGTTGCCGGTTTGGACATTGGCCAGACTGTCGTCGTCAAACAAGGCACCGTCTTGGCCGTCGAAGGTTTCGAGGGCAGCGACGAATGCATTCGACGCGGCGGTGCCCTCGCCGGCGAGAAGGGCGGGGCGGTCGTCGTCAAAGTGGCCAAGCCCAATCACGATTTCCGTTTCGACATCCCGTGCGTGGGACGAAAGACCATTGACTCCTGTGTAGCCAGCAAGGTCGCCGTGCTCGCCGTCGAAGCCGGCGCGACATTGTTTCTTGACCGGGAGAACGTGCTGGCCACGGCGGAACAATCCCAGTTGGTGGTCTTGGCCCAATGAGTGCGCCGCTCAAAGTCGGCGTCGTCGGCGTCGGTCACCTCGGTCAACATCACGCCCGCATCTACCGCGAACTCCCCGGCATCGAGTTCGTCGGCTCTTTCGACACCGACCCGAAGAAATCCAGTTTCAAGACACTCGAATCCTTGGCGGATTCCGCCGACGCCGTCAGCGTAGCCACGCCGACCGAATCGCATTGTACTGTGGCCCGCATCTTCCTTGAACGCGGCAAACACGTCCTCGTCGAGAAACCGATTACCCGCAACCTCGCCGAGGCCGAGGAACTCGTCACGCTGACCCGACGCCACAACTGCGTCCTCCAAGTCGGCCACGTCGAGCGCTTCAACCCGGTGATGCGCTACCTCAACGAAGTGCTGACCGACGCCCGATTCATCGAAGTCCACCGTCTCTCGCCGTACCCCGCGCGCTCGACTGACATCGGCGTCGTCCTCGACCTGATGATTCACGATCTGGACATTGTTGTCGCCATCGTCAAATCGCCGCTTACTGCCGTTGACGCCGTCGGTATCCCCGTCTTGAGCGCCAGCGAAGACATTGCCAACGCCCGTCTGAAGTTCGCCAACGGCTGTGTCGCCAACATCACAGCGAGCCGAGTGAGTCCCGACCGCATGAGAAAGCTCCGCATTTTCGGCCGGACCAAAACCGGAGCAGCATACATCTCTCTCGATTACATGCGGCAGGAAGGCCAAATCTACCGGATGGCCAGCGACGACGCCCGCGAATCGAGCCTCCTCAAGAAACTGCTTGCCGGCAAGGACGCCACCATTGTCAGCGAGTTTGCCGGCAAGAAGATTGTCCGCGAGCCAGTCCCGATTGAGCGCGATGAACCGCTCAAGCTCGAGATCCAGAGTTTCATTGAGGCAATCCGTCTTCGTCGTCAGCCCGTTGTCACCGGTGAAGCGGCCAAGCAGGCCCTCGAAGTGGCGATGGAGATCACTGCGCAAATCACAAAGGTCGGATGAAACAGTTGATGTTCATCGCCGGAGAGGCGAGCGGTGACGCGCACGCGGCGGCGTTGATTCGCGCGCTCGGTAGCGATGTGCGGACGTTCGGCGCGGGCGGGCCGAAGATGCGCGAGGCGGGGATGGAACTACTGCTCGATCTGACGGAACACGCCGTCGTCGGACTGGTCGAGGTACTGAAGAATTACTCGAAGTTCAAACGGATCTTCAATCAGCTTGTCGCTGAGGCGGAACGACGCGAACCTGACGCCGTCGTGCTCGTAGACTTCCCGGGGTTCAATCTCCGTTTCGCGGTGCAGATGAAGAAGCGCGGGATCAAAGTCATCTATTACATCTCGCCACAGCTTTGGGCGTGGCACGCGAGCCGGGCGAAACAGATTGAGCGCGACGTTGACTTGATGCTGACAATCTTTCCGTTTGAGAAGGACTGGTACGCCGAGCACGCGCCGAAGTTGCGAGTGGAGTTTGTTGGACATCCGCTGGCGGAGCGGATTGAAGAGGGAGGAGAGAAGAGGGAAGAGAGATTGGTCTTGTTGTTACCGGGAAGCCGGGAGCGGGAAGTGGCGAAGATCTGGCCGGTGATGTGCGGCGTCGTGGACCGGATGCCGGCGGACGTGGAGTTTGTGGCCGCGGCAGTTGATGAGAAGACGGCGGCGATGACTCGTCACGCTCTGAGCGTGATGAAGCATCCGCGGGTGAAGGTGGAGGTCGGGACCGCGCGCGACTGGATGCGGCGGGCGACGCTCGCCATCACGGCAAGCGGGACGGCGACGATGGAGTGCGCGTTCTACGGTTGCCCGATGATCGTCGTGTACAAGGTCAACTCGCTGACCTACCTGATCGGACGTGCGGTGGTAACGGTGAACTGGCTGGCGATGCCGAATGTCATCGCGAATCGCGCCATCGTACCGGAGTTCATCCAGCATGAGGCGTGTCCGTGCCGGGTCACGGCGGGGGCGAAGGAATTGCTGGATGACGAAGCGAAACGCGCCGCGATGCAACGCGAGTTGGCATCGGTCATTTCGACGCTCGGCGGCCCCGGCGCAGCCGCGCGGGCTGCGCGGTTGATCGTGGAATCCTTGTAGCCGCACCCTTTACGGGTGCGCTTTTCCCCGCAGGCGTAAAGCCTGCGCCTACAATACCCCGAACAGGGCGAGGTGCCGGTTTGAGATGGAGCGGACTTCAAGGTCGGACAGCCCAGCGATGTCCAGTTGTTTGCGTACCTCGGGCACGGTGAACGCGGCGAGCAGGGAGTTGAAGAAATCGCGTTTGAGCACTGCCGGTTCGCCGTCGGAGTATCGCTTTGCCAGTCTCGTAGCAGCGGCTCGTGTGGCGGGCCGGCGTAAATCCACGACGAAGACAATCGTTCCCGACTGGGAGTAACGTCGGACTATTTGCCACAATACCTGTGGCTCCGGTAGATGATGCAGGAGACTGCTGGACAAAATCACATCGTAACGTTTGGCGGGCAGCTTCACCTCTGGAATAAAGCCGTGAATGAGTTTGATGCGCGGGTGACGTGGGGCAAGCTCAAGCATCGCGGTCGAACCGTCAACAGCATGGAACCGGTAGCCGGGGTTCGCTTTGGCAAAGCGGCACGTCACGTCGCACGGGCCGCACCCGATGTCGAGCACGAGTGCGTTGCGCTTCCGTCGGGGGAACAACTTCGCGAACAATTTCGGGTACACGCTGTGCGCAGAGGAAAAGTCAGCTTGCGCGTAGGCCAACGCCTGCGCATCGTCCGTCATCAATTCCAGTTCGAGGATGCGTCTCAATGTTTTCGGGTCAGGAAGAAATCGGCGATGACGTGGAGTGGCGTGGCGCGGTCGCCGAAGATGACAAGCTGTTTGTGGGCATCGGCAATGAGACTCGCAGCGAGTGCGCGGGATTTTTCGATGCCGAGGGCGCTGGCGTAGGTGGATTTCTGATGTTTCTGGTCAGCGCGAACGCTTTTGCCCATGGCTTCCTTGGTGCTGGTGGCGTCGAGCACGTCGTCAATGATCTGAAAAGCGAGGCCAAGGTCTTGGCCATACTTGGTAAGGCGGCCGAGTTGCGGCGCGGTCGCGTTGCCGGCCATGGCGCCGAGACGGATGGCGGCGGTGATGAGCGCGGCGGTCTTGTTCATGTGGGTGGCCCGGACTTCGTCGAGCGAGGCGCGGCGGTTCTCGTTCTCCAAATCCTGAACTTGGCCGGCGATGAGGCGGAGGCTGCCGGCGGCGAAGGCGAGTTCGCGGGTCATGATGGCGATGTCGTAACGTCGCGGCGGTTTTGTGTTTGCGATCAATTCGAACGCCTGCGTCAGTAACGCGTCGCCAGCGAGGACGGCAATGCCTTCGCCGAAAACCTTGTGGTTGGTCGGTTTGCCGCGGCGGAGGTCGTCGTCATCCATGCAGGGCAGATCGTCGTGGATGAGCGAGTAGGTGTGGATGCACTCGACGGCGCAGGCAAGCGGCATGGCGTTGGCGTTGTTGCCGTCCACGGCCTCGCAGGCGGCCAGTGTGAGGACGGGTCGGATGCGTTTGCCGCCGGCGAAAAGGGAATAGCGCATGGCCTTGTGGATGGTGGGCGGCTCGACGGTTTCGTCGGGAATGAGTTTGTCGAGCGCGGTGTTGACGCGGGCGCTGACGCGATTGAGGTATTGGTCGAGGCGGAAACGAGCGGTTTTGATCATGGCAAGAGGTGATGCTAGGAGCGGCGGCGTTTTTTGCAAGCAAAGTTTTTGCCTTGCGAGAGGCGAAATCTCCACTAAGCTGTCCCGGTGTTATGCCGACATACGAATACGAATGCCAGAAATGCCACCACCGTTTTGAGTTGTTCCAGCGAATCACCGAACGGCCGAAGAGAACCTGTCCGCAGTGCCGTGGTCGCGTGAAGCGGCTATTGGGCACAGGAGCCGGCTTGTTGTTCAAGGGGTCGGGCTTCTACATCACCGATTACCGCAAGCCGGGCTATAAGCAGGCGGCCAAGACGGAAACCAGCGCCTCCAAACCAGCGGCGACCAAGCCATCAGCCGGAAAGGACTAATCATGCTGCCCTGTCCCAAATGCGGTTACAACAATGAACTGGGCCGGATTTTCTGCCACCAGTGCGGCCAGAAACTGGACTTGGATGCCATCAAGCCGCCGAGTCGCGGCGGCAAGTCGCTAAAACCGAAAAGCAAGAACTTGGTGGCGAAGTTGATTCGCCGTGTTCTGGGGCTGATGGTGTTGGGAGCGGTGCTGTATCTGGTGTACGTAATGTTGCAGGTCGTCCCCGAGCCGGCCAAACCGACTGCGGCGGAGACAACCGCAGCCGACAAGAAATGGCTGGCGGTGGAGAGATTGGTCGGCAAAAGACAAACCGGCAGCGTGGAGGTTTCCCCGGCGGAAGCGAGGGCGTTTCTGGCGGCATTGAAACTCCAGAAGACCGACACGCAATGGGGTTGTGTGCCGGATCGAATCTGGATCGAGTTCGCTGCTGATTCCGTTGAATTGAACATCCTCACGACCATGCGCCTGGGCGGAGTGCTGGAAAGGCAGGTATGGATCACCTACACCGGGGCGCCGAAGACCCAAAACGGTCAGTTCACATTCGAAGCGAAAGGCGGAACATTTGGCCGGCTGAAGTGGCCGCTGGGTCTGGTCAATGCCCTTGGGTTTCACCGTGGCATGTTCGGCAAATTACTCGAAGGTCTCAAGATGGAGAAAGAGACGCTGTCACAGTTGAGCCAGATCGAGGTGCGTGCCGGCCGCGCGATCCTGTCTTATCAGCCCCGCTGACAAGGCGGGGCCGCCATGAGCGTGCAACAACACAGTCGTTGGTGCCGGGCCGCGCTGTTCGCGTTGGGGATTGCGCTGGCCAGCAACGCGCCCTGCCAAACCCATACGGCCCCGCGCCTGGTCGCCAGCAGTGCCGGACAATTCGCGGCGCACGCACCGGACGCTGTCTGGTCCTCGGTGCTCTGCGTGTTGGCCACTCAGGTGAAACGCGAGTGGTTGCGACGGCTGGAACTTCCCGACAAATGGCGCGATCCCATTGTGCTGGTGCTTGCCGAGCGACCCGCGGCGGTCGCCGCCGCGCCGGGCATCTGGCGGGAAGTGTTGCGCAGCGAACTGCACCTGAAGTTCCAAATCCAACTTCGGATTCCGCCGCCGCTGGAAGAGGCGCAAGTGGTGAGCGCGTTGGTGGGCGCGTTGTGCAGTGAGTATGCCAACCGCGCACGCGAGTTTCCTCGCCAGCCGCCGTTTGCAGTTGCGGAGACACCGGCGTGGTTGACGGAAGGACTGGCGCAATCGGTGTCGGGGAATTCGGAGCGGCTGTTGCCGATCTTGCGGCGCGGCGTCAACGGCGGACACCCACCGTCCGCACAGGATTTGATTGGCGCCCGCAGTGTGCCAACGGATCCGGATGAGCGGCTCCGGTTCCAAGCCCACACATGGGCGTTGGTTGAGGGATTGTTGTCGCTGCCGAAAGGCGCCGACAAACTCTGCCAGTTGATGTGTCAGCCGGAAATGTTTGCCGAGATTTACCGGTGGCAGTTTCAGGATGACGCCGCGCGTGAGAAATGGTGGAGCTTGTTGTTGGCGGAGCGCGCCGCGACGATGCTGGCTGAAGACCGGACGGCGGCGGAGACGTCGCGCCAACTCGCAGAGATTCTTTCGAGCAAACTGCAGATGCGATTGCCTGATGCCATTGCCGAGGCGCCCGTGGCGTTTGCCAACCTCGGCCGCTACACCGACAAAGACTGGTTGATGCCGTTGGTGCGCGACAAGCTCGCCCGCCTCGCGTCGCTGCGTGGCGTAGCGCACCCGTCCTATTGCGAGGCCATTGACCGGTATATCGCGGCGCTCCAATGTCTGACAGCACGACAGGTGAGCCGGTTCCAACATGAAACGAAACGCGCGCAGCGCGCCCACGCCGCCGCTGACGACCAAAGCCGCAAAGTCAGCGCATACGTGGATCAAGTCGAGCGGGTTCATGCGCCGCCCGACCGCGCCGCTGTCTGGCGGCAGTTGAAGCTGTTCGAGGCGATTCAGGAAACGAACATCCTGCGCCGCGACCCGATCAGTGATTACCTGGACAAGTTTGACCGGTAGGGGCGACGCATGCGTCGCCCCTACAGCGCCCTCAGCAACGTCGTCACCTTCTCTCGCTGCTCGCGTAACATCGCCAGTTTGTCGCGCTCCCGCCGCACCGCGATGGGCGCGGCGCGCTGGATGAAATTCTGGTTCGCCAGCTTCGCTTCCGTGCCGGTGATCTGCTTTTCGATCTCGGCGAGTTGCTTCGTCAGTTTCTGGCGCTCCGCCGCCGGGTCAACGGCGCCGACAAGGAAGATGGTCGCATCCGTGGTGACGAGGCTCGGTGTCAGGCCGGTCGGCGTGTACCGTTTGTCAATCGCGACCGACTCGGCGTTGAGGATGCCGGCGAGAAACGCCGTCTCGCTGCGGAAGAACTCGGCGTACTTGCCCGGCTTGATGACGAACTGGACTTTCTTCTTCGGATCAACGCTGTTGTCGCTACGGAGTTGGCGTCCGGCAGTAACGGCGGCGTAAAGCGCTTGGGTTTCGAGAACGAGACTGATATTTGTTGCTTTGACCTGCGGCCAAGGAGCGAATTGGATACTACCTTCGCCGCGCCAGAGTTCCTCGGTAATGAACGGCGCGAACGGATGCAGCAGCCGGAGAATGACGCTGAACACTTCGTCGAGCACAGCGATGTTCGCGGAGACTTTGCTCGCCTCGATGTACCAGTCACAGAAATCGCCCCAGACGAAATCGTAGAGTTCCTTCGCGGCCTCGTTGAACTTATAGGCGTCGAGTGCCGCGCTGACTTTCATGATCGTCTCGTTCATCTCGTGGAGAACCCGATGGTCATGGGCGTTGAGAGGTCGCGGCGCTGAGGCCGCTCCCACGTTGGCGGCGCGCTGCATCTGAATGAAGCGCGCGGCATTCCAGAGCTTGTTCATGAAGTTGCGGCCGACTTCGCAGCGTTTCTCGTCGAACAGAATGTCCTGCCCTTGCGGTGCGATGAGCATCAAGCCGAACCGGAGGCCATCGGCGCCGTACTTGGCGATGAGGTCGAGCGGGTCGGGCGAGTTGCCGAGCGACTTCGACATCTTACGCCCGATGGCGTCACGGATGATGCCGGTGTAATAGACGTTCGAGAACGGCTTCGCGTCCATGAACTCGTAGCCCGCCATGATCATGCGGGCGACCCAGAAGAAAATAATGTCGGGGCCGGTGACGAGGTCGGCGGTGGGATAGAACTTCTTGCGCGTGGCGTCATCCATCGTGGCGAACGGCCAGAGCCACGAGCTGAACCACGTGTCGAGCACGTCGGAGTCTTGCGCCCAACCGTTGCCCTTCGGCGCTTCGAGGCCGCAGTAGATTTCCTCGCCGCGATACCAGACGGGAATCCGATGGCCCCACCAGAGTTGGCGGCTGATGCACCAGTCTTTGATGCCGGTCATCCAGTGGTTGTAAGTCTTGGCCCAGCGTTCGGGATAAAACGTGATCTCGCCGGTTTCGACGGCGGCGATGGAGCGGGGGACTTGCGGATACTTCAGGAACCATTGTTCGCTGAGGTACGGTTCGATGGGCACATCGGCGCGTTCGCTGTAGCCGACGCTGTGATGGTACGGCTCGACCTTCAACAGCAGGCCGTCCTCCTGCAACTCCTTCACGACGGCCTCGCGCGCTTCCATGCGGTCGAGTCCCTCAAACATCTCGCCGGCTTCCTCGGTCATCGTGCCGTCGGGGCCGATGACGACGGTGAACGGCAGGTTGTGCCGCAACGCCATCTCGTAGTCAGCGACATCATGCGCGGGCGTGACCTTGACGCAACCAGTGCCGAACTTCGGGTCAACAACGGCATCGGCGATGATCGGAATCTGTTTGTCCTTCAACGGCAGCAAGAGTTTCTTGCCGATCAGGTGACGGTAGCGTTCATCGTCAGGATTGACCGCGACAGCTTCGTCGCCGAGCATCGTTTCGGGACGCGTCGTGGCGACCACGACAAAATCGTCGGACTCAACGAAGGGATACTTCAAATGCCAGAGGTGGCCGTCCACCTCTTTCATGATGACTTCCTCGTCGGAAAGCGCGGTGCGGCTGACGGGGCACCAGTTGACCATTCGTTTGCCGCGGTAGATCAGGCCTTTCTTGTAGAGGTCAACGAAAACGCGGAGCACAGCCTTCGAATAGGCTTCGTCCATCGTGAACCGTTCGCGCGTCCAGTCGCACGAGCAACCGAGTTTCTTGAGTTGCTGGATGATGATGCCGCCGTGTTTCTCTTTCCATTCCCAGACTTTTTCGAGGAACTTCTCGCGGCCAAGGTCGTCGCGGTGTTTGATGACCTTGTGTTTGCGGAGCGTCTTCTCGACAACGGTCTGCGTGGCGATGCCGGCGTGATCGGTGCCGGGAAGCCAGAGCACTTCGTAGCCTTGCATCCGTTTCCGTCGGGCGAGGATGTCCTGCAGCGTGTTGTTGAGCACGTGCCCCATCGTCAAGACGCCCGTCACGTTCGGCGGCGGGATGACGATGGAATAGGCGGGCTTGGCGGAAGCCGGGTTGGCGGTGAAACAGCCTTTGGCCAGCCACTCGGCGTACCACTTGTCCTCAACTTGTTTCGGCTCGTAAGCCTTCGGAATATCAACAGTGCTCATGCGCTGTGCGTTGTAACGGATAGCGACGCACAATTCAACAGGGGAAAGAGCCACCCCTATTTCGCCGCTACGAGGCGGTTTGTTTCAACTGCGCACTCCGGTTACCATCATCACGGGAAGTACATCGGCTCATACGGGAAATTAGATTGTGGATTCTTGCCAAGAACCACAATCAGCACCACTGCGCCCACAAACAGCGCCGTCAGGATCGTGAATCCCCAAAACGTCTGGTTGTGAAGCGTCTGGTACAGTTTGCCATGTCCCGTATGTTCCTCGACGTGGAGGTGATGGAACCAGTGGCCTGGATGAATGCCCACATTCATATCGCACCTTTTGTCGCCTCAATATACTACTCCGCGTCGCGTCTTCAACCGGCAGAACAAACCGAGCGAAGCGGAGCCGAGTTCTGCGAGACGGCGCCATCGTGTGCGCCAAACACTGAGGGGTAACGGACAGCAATCCGGAACACACGCCTTGCCGTCGCGGCCCTGCGTTGCTAGAATGCGAGGCATCGGACATCGTTTCGGCCTTTGTCTTTTGCCAGTAACGATGTTAGCTGGTTAACAGGAGATGAACACTATGGAATCAGCCCTTCTGGCGATCTTCGTGATTGTGGCGCTCTGTGTGGCTGCGCTTGCAGTGCAGTCCATCGGAGTTTTCATAAAGGAACGCCGCATGTCTCTTTACTATTTTCTGACCGCTGTGCTTATGGCGGTTGCTGGCTGGAGTTTTGGTCTTCTTGGCCGCCAGGCCGGGGTTGCGATGGTTCAAGAGAGATACGCACGTGGTTTGAGATCACACTTTGACACGATCGAGGAGTTGTCCTCTTTGGGGCGTACTTCTGACGTTGCTCGCATCTGCCACAGGTCTTTGACAGATATTACTTTGGCGATTGATGATGCGAGCCTCTCGAACTTCTGGAGTGTGGTGGTAGATGGCATGCAATCGCTGAAGGTAACGAAGGAGGAATTAGCCAACAAACCGCTGGAGGCGACACCGCCTAGCGGCGGCGCATCTCATCGCTGAGTTATCCGGAACAAGACCGGAACACGGCGCTCAGGCGGCTTGCTTCTGATACCACGCGATGGTTTTGGCAATGCCTTCGGCGAAGGTGATGCGCGGCGTCCACGAAAGCAACTCGCGAGCCTTGGTGTTGGCGGCTTGGCTGTGCTTCACGTCACCTGCGCGCGGCGCTTCAAGCTCCGGTTTGATGTTCTTGCCGAGGGATTGGTTGATGGTGGCAACGAGATCCAATAACGAGATGCGGTCGCCGCAGGCGACGTTGATCGCCTCGCCGAGCGCCGGCTTCGGGGCGACGGTGGCGGCGAGGTTGGCTTCGATAATGTTCTCGACGTAGGTGAAGTCGCGGGTCTGGGTGCCGTCGCCGAAGATTGTCGGTTGCTGGTCGCGGAGGATGGCGGTGATGAAGCGCGGGATGACGGCAGCGTATTCGCTCTTCGGGTCCTGGCGCGGGCCGAAGACGTTGAAGTAGCGGAGGC
>CAZNOK010000026.1:0-33868 GCA_964574605.1 uncultured Verrucomicrobiota bacterium | reverse complement strand
ATCCAGACTGTTGTGCCGCCATCGTCCGGATGCAGCACCACCCAGTAAATGTTCTATGAAACGATGCAATCCCCCCGCCCTTCATGCTGCGGCCAGACAGATTCCTTCGCCAGTTTCTTGCCCGTGATGGACTTGTCGGGCACCGTTTCGGCCATCAACGCGTAAGGCACACTGGCAAGTTTGCTGTCAGGCGACAATCGCTCGAACGTCGTTCCTGCCGTTCCCCCAAACCACACCCGCAGCCACGTGTCCGGATTTTGGAAAACTCTGGCAGGAAGTGTTTGCATGTTCTCGTGAGAAGCATCGCCGAGCATCACATTGAGCAGTCCGCTGCTGACATTCAGCGAAACCGAATTCGTCGGCTCGCTTCCGCCAGTGCTGCCGCCATCATTCGACCAGTACGTATTGGTCCCGCCTTGGTCCACGATGGCGAACTTGAATTTCCCCACCCCGTCGAACGGCACGCCGCCCGCCTCCACTTTCGCCTGATAATTGATCTGCTCCGGGACAGTTCCCGCAAGACACGGGATTTCAGTAACAGCCACAGTCAGGACAGCCGCGCTCAGTAACCAGAAGGTTTTCATGATGCTTTTCCTTTCCTTGGAACCGCAGTCTGTCAAAAGCACAACCCCTTATCAAGCCGATTCTCGCCCAAGGTCCGCACTGCGATATTGTTTCCACCCTTTCGCCCCGCAGCCATAACCCGAGTCCGACGAGACGCCGCTGTCGGTTGCGGCAACGCTGCGACTACACCCCAATCATCCGGTTGTCCCGTAGCCGCAGGCTTTACGCCTGCGCGGGTTACAACGATGCCCCCTACTCCTTCGGTCGCTCACTTGCGTTCGGCGTGATGAAAAGACGGTCCATTTTCGTGCCGGCCTCGCGGACACGGAGTTGGATGTTCACCGTCCCCGACGGCAAGTCCAGCGCCGTCGGCGCACGCCCGCCGCCGATGACCAGCGGAATCCATTGCCAATCCTTGCGCGTGCTGGTCGGCCACTCGGTCCGTCCGAGAATTTCGCCTTCGTCATTGAACACCCGCACATAGAACGAGTCATTCTCCGGCGTCGGCGCTTGAACGCGGCCCCAAAGGCAGTATTTGCCTGCCGCGGCCACATTGAGTTGCCACGTCGCATTGCCGATAGAACTGCTCGCTCTTTCTCCGGGCTTCGCCGGCATCCAGACGAATGCGCCGCCCGACGCCTTGGCATCTTTGTCCCGAGTCATCGGCGGAATCACACGGCCTGCTTCGGCTTCCCAGTAAACACTCTTGCCTTTCGGCACCGTTATCGGTTTGTGGTCGCCCACCTTTCCGCGCCAACTGCGAATCGGTTCCAAATCCTGCAAGAGCCGCTTCCCAACATCATCGCCATCCACCGCCAGCAACGCGCGCGACGGCGGCGGCTCCAGCGCGAACGCCGTTGACTTGGCCGCATCCGCGCCGACCGTCACCGCGCCGGCAACCGACACGCGCACCCGGTCGCCCACGACTTCCACATCGGCGCGCGCCGCGGCAAACTCGCGTTGCCATTTCTCAAACACCGCGTCATCGCGAAGTTCGCTGCCGATCCGCACCCAAAACGCCGCGCCTGCTTTGCAGTTGTGGTAGGGGCGAGCCGCCGGCTCGCCCGCACCGGGGTCGTTCGAAGAACGGACGAGCCGGCGGCTCGTCCCTACCATGTGATGCGCCACTGTCAACCGCACCGCGCCGAACTTGTTCCCATCGAACACGAAATTCACCGGCGCATCGTCGCGCGTCCACGGAACGCGAACGCCGACTGCCGCCGTGCCTTTGCGCAGCACCAACGCCTCGCCGGGGTTGACTGGAAATTCCCACGGTTTGTCCTTCGGGGCGTCCACGTGCCGGCCGCCAATCCAAAAGTTGTCCGCATCCAGTGGCATCACGAAGTGCGACTCCAACGTCTGTGTATCGGGCGGCACATCCTTGTCGCGGTAGAGCGCCACGCCGAGAGCGTCCATGCGCCGTTGGGCCGCCGCCCAGAACGGCGTGAGGTGGAGCGTCTTTGCGTGTGCCTTGCCTTCTTGGATTTTGATTTTGCCGTAAGGATCGTGCCGTCCGTCGGGAATGAAATAGCATCGCACACCCTCGCGCGGCCCTGGCAAATCCACGGACAGCGGAATGTCCATCGTCCGGTAGCCCGCGCCCGCCGTGCTCAAGGTCACGTCGCGGCAGAGAAAGTGCGTCCGCGATTCCGCCGGCTCGAATCCCCAGACCTGTTGCAGGAGCCGGGGAAACCGCGTCTCGCTCATCTTCTTCAATCGCGCCGGCGGTCGCCAGCGCGCGAAGGCGTTCACGATGGAACTGACGCGGTTCTTGTCGTCGGTCGGCAACCAGCCGTTAGCCATCATCTGCTGGTCGAGAGAACCGAGGCCGCGCAGATAGTCGTAGTCGCGACTGCGCGCGCCGCCGAGTTTCTGCGCCGGTGGAAACCAGTTCAACGCAATGTCCGTCCAGAAATACTCCAACAACACCCGCGCCTGCTGCCGACCGTGTTCTCGCTTGGCGAACGCCTCGATCAGCACGAGATCGTCGAGGTCCACGCCGTAGTAAGTCGGGCTGCAATACTCGTGCGTGCCGCACTCCCACATCGCCAGCAAAAACCGGTCAAGACGGGCATAGCCTTCCTTTGCTGCGTCGTTCTTCCCCATCGCTTCGCCGAGCAAAATGAGATTGCCGGCGTTCATCAACGCAATGTTCGTGTACGTCTCCGGCACCCGATGGCCGATCAAGCCGTGGACTGCGAACTCCAGAATTTCACGCAGCTTGTTGCGCGCGGCAGGCGGAATCGTCTCCTGATGGTGTATCCAGAGCAGCGCCCCCATCTGCATACAGAAATCCACCGCGTTCAAATCCCAAACACCTTCGTGTTCCCAAGTCCAACGAAAATTGCCGCAGGTGCGGCTCTGCGGGTCGCGATCCTGCATCTGCGCGGCGAGGTCGAACAGTTTCTCCAGCCGGTCAAGATGTGTCTTCGTCTCGCACCAAGCCAGCGCGGCACCAAATAATTCCCGTGAGCTAAGATGGGGCGGCTGGCGGCTGACGCTGCGCCACGTCCGCTCCGAACTCTCGGCAGCCGCACGGACAATCTCGTCTCGTGACGGCAATGAAGCGGCATGGACAACACCTGACAACAACAAAGCAACGAGAGTTCTGGCTACAATGTGATAGCGCATGAAGTCATGCTTATCCGAAGCACATCCCGTCGTCCACGCAGAAGTTCAAACGTGATCCAACGAATCGCTATTTCAGGGCGCCCGGAAAACTTGCCAACAGTTCCTCGACCTTCGCCGCCACACGCGGGGCCATCACACGGCACTTGGCGCGGTCTTCTGTCGTCACCGTGATCTCGGCACAACGCAGTGGGTACTGCTTCTTCCACCACTCCCAGTATTCCTTGCTGGCGGCAGAGCAGCGCTTCTTGGCTTCGCTTTTCTCCAGACTGGACTTTCTGGCGGCAAATCCAAACGCCATGCAAGCTCCCGTCAGAAACCCGCAGAGATCTTTCTGCCCCAAGCCGCCGCCGAAAGCCGCTGCGGCACAGGTGAGTGTCTCGTCCAAGCCCATCCGTCGCAACGAGACCAGCAGTATAGCCTCGGCGCAGGAGTAGCCACGCCTGAAGTAGTTATCAATTTCCACCGCCATCGCGGACTTGCTGAGTTGTTCCCATTCCTGAGCAGAGAAAAGTTCGCGTATCGTCTTGTCTGGCTTATCTTGGGCGGCGGCAACCTCCCGCGGCAAGACTGCCGGCAGCGCGCCCAAGACGGAAACGGCACAAACAAAATCCCTACGCGAACATCGAGATGAATTCGTTGCTTTCGATGGAGTTAAACGGTAAGTCATATCAGATGGCCTTCTTATATGATTTTCCTATTGTGTCGCAAGACATTTATTTCTGATGCAGCGACGTGGCAAAGATGAAACGCACTTCACTCTCATTGCGATCGCGCTCTCGTTTGGCTGCGGAATGTGACGATCTCCCAACCTTTGATTGACGCTGAGTCATTCACGGCGACCGGTCGTTCCTGCAAATCCACGCGCTGTGCCTTGCCTGACATGAATTCAACTTTGCATGGACTGCCAGTGCTCTCATACCAGCGCGCCACGACACCTTTGCCGTCCTCAGCCTGCTTCAAACACGTCAACAACGCATCGCCATTGCCATCGCGCGTCGTGGCGGTCACGAGCGACTGCCGGCGCGGAAGCGATTTCGGACTCCACGTGTCGTTGACGGTGTAGGCCAGCAACGGCTGCGTCGCTTCCCAGCCGACACGCGGGATACGCGTCGCCTGCCACGAGTTGTCGTGCGGATAAAACCTGAAGTTGAAAACCAGACCTTCACGCAATTCCGTCCCATTCGTGCCGGGATCGGACGGTCGCATCCGACCGCCGCGCACCAGACAACAGCGCACGGCGCCATCGTCCACGCGCGTCCAGCGGTGCGACGTTGCCATCGCCACGCCGCCGATATCGAGCCAGCGGCAGATTTCGCGCGTGCGCTCCCACGACGCGCGCGAACTTTCGTCACCGTAGCCGGAGGCCGGACCACTGCCGGGCACTAATTGTTCTGCGCCAAACGCACCGGCACCAAACGGCAGGCCGTAAGCGGCGCGGGCGTTTTTCACCGGCACCTGATATACGAGTTCGATTCGCCCGAACCGCAGCAGATCCCAATCAATCCGCACTTCGACATCCACCCACGGCAGGTTTTGGTGGAGCGTGTAACGCAACTCCGCCGGCACGCCCAGCACGCTGCCGCGCACCGCAACGGTTGTGAGCACCGGGCCGTCGGCCAACATGCGCATCGCATCGGGCACAAACGGTTCAGTCTTTTCGCGCGCGGGATCGTCCACCGACAACCCGAGCGGCGGCCGGCGGCAAACCTCTGGAAGTTCCTGACGCCCCACAAGACCCAAGCCATTCACGACATCGTTGATCTTGGTCCAGCCGGTGGCGCGCTCGATAGTCAGTTGCACCTTCTCGTTCTTCAACGTGTGTTCCGGCGTGTTGATGATGGCTGGTTCCGGTGCGTTCGCTTCGAACCAGAGTTGCGGCCCGCGCGGTGTCACCGACGCTGTCGCAGGTTCGAGCGTGTAACTCGCATAACCCAAAGCGGGCACGTCCCGCGCGACGAACGCAAAATCAAATTCGCCAAGTGTCCCGCGCCGGTCAGCGGTGATCTGGAACGGCACTGGCTGGCCATCCGGACCGCGCAATACCATCGTGCTGTTGGGCGGAATGACCGGTTCCTGATATTTGTTGACGTGCGCGTGAACGACATCGGAGCGGTCCCAGTTCAGCGTGTTGAACACGACAACCGGTATGCTCTCGCGCGGCACCTCCACGCGCTCGGCAATCACGGCCATCGCCTGCGACGCCAGCACTTGCGCGCGATGCTGAACATTGCGACGCTCCGCGAATTTGCGGGCTTGGCCGCCGCCGGCGCCCTGACCGCCGTAGTTGTGGTCGCGAGCAAGCAGCAGTGACTTCCACAGCGCGTCGAGTTCGGTTCGCGGATACGGACGACCCGCACAGAGCCACGCGAGCGTGGACAATCGCTCCGCGGCATCGAGCGCCCGCGTTGCTGGCGCGTCCCACCGGCTGACGTGTGCGTGCGCCGGTTCCAGATACGGCCACGTCGAGGGAAGTTCGCCGCGCAGCACCGGCGCTTTGTCAGCGACACCCGCGGCACGCATTGCACGAAAGTAAGCGGTCGGCGTCGAGACGACCAATTGTTGTTGCTTGGACGCTTCCGCGTTCCAAGCGCGCACTGCCGGCGCGAGATTGGGCGGCGGCAACCATTGGTCGCTGCCGTAGTAGAACAACGGCGGCGTGGTGGTTTCGGCGAGACGTTTGGCCAGACCTTTCTTTTGCATGGCGGCAACATCGAGATGAATGCCGTAGCTGGAGGCTTGGTTGTAACCCTTGGAACTCCACGTCAACACGCGCGCGCCGCCCGGCGATTCATACCAGAAGAGCGTGTCCGGCGGGGCGCTGCGGGTCAACACAAGGTTGCGGATGCCGAGTCCGGCGCAGACTTGGGGCAACTGGGGAACAATGCCGGGAATGTCCGTGAGCTGGAGCGTCTCCAACTCGATCCCGTAACGGGAGCGTGCGTAAGCTTTCGCATACAGAACATTGCGGATCAGGTCTTCCTCGTCCTCCTGAATGATATAGATGCCGCTCCATTCTGCGCCAAGCTCGATACGCCCCGCGCGGATATGCTCGTCGAGTTTGGCAGCTTGTTCGGGATGCGCCGCGCGATAGGCTTCGAGGAACATCACATACTCGATGAGAAACCGGAAGTCCGGCTGCTTCTCCAGCAGGTCGAGCGTGCCGGCAAAAACCTTGCCACCGCGCGACAGACATTCCTCGACCGTGCCCATGAACGTGAGGTCGAGGTGAGACATCGGCGCAACATAGGCAGCCGCCGCGCCACCGTTCTTGAGCATCGCCCCCAAATATTCGGCGGAGCGGACTGCCGATTCTTCCATCTGCGGCTCCTCCAGTTCCAGTTCGAACTGACCGCGATAACCGACCGCCTTGATTGATGCGAACAAGCGCGGAAAATCTATTTCGCCTTCCGTCACGCACCGGTGATCTACGAGAGAACCCGGTTCCCAGCGCCGATTTGTCATCTTGGAGAAATCCATTCGCTCCGGCCGCCGGACGTTGTGGACGTGGAAGAGGAAAAGCTTCGGCCCCAAGTCGTGCACCAACTGATTGAGCATGTCGTTGAGTTTTTTTGCTCGCTGGTCGGAGTTGGCGATGGACTTCACCTCATCGAAAAAGGCGCAGTGTCCCACGTCAACCGTTGCGCCCACTGCGGTGTGTTTGATGGCCTTTATCAGACGCACGTAGTCGTCATAGCTCCCCGCCGTGTTTTCCAAGCCGATCTTCACACCCTTGCGTTGTGCATAGTCGCCAACCTCATCGTAGAACCGCACTTGTGTTTCGAGATATTTGTCGAGCGGCACGCCGCGCTTGCGGACCGGTGGATGGATCGTGACGATTTCCGCGCCCACGTAGCTCGCACAGTCAATCCAGTCGCGCCACCGGTTGTCCCACGCTTGGTGAATGGAAACGCGCTTGAACCGGCTCAAGGCCTGTTTGATTCGCTTTCGCGCGGCCTCGTCGGCGTCGTAGAAACCAAGCGTCGGCAATTCACCGAGCGAATGTCTTGGCTTCCCGTCCGGCATGACCGCCACGGACTGGAAGCCGAGTTTCTCCGCTATTTCCAGCGCAGAGAAAATCTCGCGGCCAGCGAAGCATCCGGTCGCACTGATCTCAATCCGCGCGTCAAACGCAAACGCCCCGGCTGCCAGTAAAGTTCCCAGAACGGCGACGAGGGTTTTCATGAACTCATCCGCTATTTCCTTACTCCGCGATAGTACTCAGCGATGCTCTTGATCAGCACGACGCCGGACTCCAGGTTCTCTTCCTTGGTGAGGAATTTGCCGGCGCCTTCGCAGAGAACGGCGGTGATGCCGAACTGTTTGTGAATGCCACCGGTCCAAGCTGTCAGGTTCGTGCTCGGTTTGAACGCCAGTGGCTTGACCAAGCTGCGCGGATTGTGCTTCGCCATGATGGCGGCGAATTCCCCCGGCGGCCCCAGTTCCTTGCCGATCTCCGGCCCCGCGGTAACGATGGGTTCGACAGGCGCCTGCCACGTGTGCATCTGCCACGCGGTGGTCACCGGCGTTTCCGAGGCCATCAGCAATTCCAGGTCCCTCTGGCAGATGTAGGCTTCGTGGGCCTGGCTTTTCGCATCGGCGCCTTCAACCCGGTACGAACGGTTCATGTCAACCCCTTGTGCGTTGGTGCGATACCATCCCTTTGAGATCGCGTCGGGACTCATGATCAACACGAAATGACAGATGTTGCGCCGGCGACAATCAGCCCCCGCCTCGCTCAACAGCCATTCGATCATCCCAACCATGCGCCATTGCGAGTTGTGTTCGCCGGGATGCTCGTTTTTGAAGTAATGCGCCCAACGGCTGGCGCGTGGGTGCGGACCGGCGGGATCGGTAATCTCCATGCGGTAGAGATTGCGCCCGCCGAGCGATTTACCCAGCACATGTAATTTCACGCAGGGCTGGGCGGCCCATCGCTTCTGCATCGCTTCCGCGTCCTCGGTCGTCAGCGGGACCTGCAAACCGAACAAGACGCGGTCCTGTTCGAAGACCGGAAAATCAATCTGGTTGTGTTTCCCATTCCATTTCGGCGTGTTCCATTGGATGGGATTCCACGACCGGCCATCGTAGGACCACGAATGAAAGTACGTGTCGAAATGATATTGCGGTTTCTCGTGTGCGAACTCCACTTCGAGTCGAAGCGCGTTACCGCGGGCGTGGCGCACAATTTCAAACTGGCAGCTATTGGCCCAGTCGGGATGTTCGGGCGCGGCTCCGAGCGTCATCAGGAAATGATTCTTCCCCAGCCGTTCGATCTTCGCGCCCTCCGACCCCAGCGGCCCATCCAGCTTGAAATCCTCCACAGCAAGCTCAACAGCCGGCAACACCCCGGCGAAACCAAACAGCAGTATCGAGACTAACGCGACGATGAAAACGTTCCGTTTCATGGCAACCCCATCCCCCCATCCACGACCAAGTCCGCGCCGGTGATGTACCGACCGGCATCGGAGCACAGCAGCAACGCCGCGCCCACGCAGTCTTCCGGTGCGCCGAAGAAACGCAACGGCACCATGTCGCGCACGCGGGCCGCGTAATCTTCATTGGCGAGCACAGCGACATTGCGGTCGGTCAGGATGACGCCCGGCGCGAGGTTGTTGATGGTGATGCCGTCGGAACCAAGTTGCTTGGCGAGGTTGCGGACGAGATTCTCCAGCGCCGATTTGCTGGCGGCATACACGATCATGTCCGGATGCGGACGTTGCTGTTGAACGCTGCCAATGGTCAGGATGCGTCCCCACTTCTTCGCGCGCATCGCCGGCACGGCGGCTTGAATCATGCGCACCGTCGAATGAAAGTTCACCTGCATCTGCTGCTCGGCTTCCGCTTGCGTCACCTCCGCCCACGGTTTGCGAATCTGAATCGAAGCGTTGGCGACAAGAATGTCGGGCTTCACTTCCGCAACAAGCCGCGCGGGAACATCGGGATCGCTCAAGTCGCCGGTCACGGCGATGCTGCGCGGCACACTGGCCAGCGCCTCATCGAGCGCCTTGCCCGGTTTGGTTCCGTGCACAGCCACCTTCGCGCCGTATTCGGCCAAGCCGACCGCGATGGCGCGCCCGATGCCGCGCGACGAACCGGTCACGAGCGCCGTGCGGCCCGTCAGATCAAACAATTTGGAAATGCTCATGGTTGCTAGACTCCTGATGATGCGGAGAAACCGCCGTCCACGGCCACGGTAATCCCGGTGACAAACGCCGCGCGCTCATCATCGAGCAGCCAACAGACGGCACCGAGCAGGTCGGGCGCTTCGCCGAAACGTTTCATCGGCGTGTGCGCCATCACGTTCTGGCCGCGCGCGGTCAAGCCACCGTCCTCGGTCATGAGAATCTTTCGGCTGCGTTCGTTGGCGAAGAACCCGGGCGCCACGGCGTTGACGCGAATGCCGGCAGGCGCAAGATATGTCGCGAGCCATTGCGTGAAGTTGACGACGCCAGCCTTGGAGAGTGAGTAGGCGAGGTTCTTCGTGAGCGGACGGTAGCTGTTCATGGACGCAAAGTTCACAATGGCTCCCCTGCCCTGTTGCGCCATCTCACGCCCGAACACCTGACATGGAATGAGCGTGCCGATGGTGTTGAGCGTGATGACATCGAGCATGCGGTTCGGGTCTAGGTTGAAAAAACCACGCATCTCTGGCGGGCGACTCTCGCTGATCTCGGCAGGTTGGAACTCCGTGGTGGTCGTCACGGCATCGTTGCGGTTGCCGCCGGCACCGTTCACCAAAAATGCGCATGGTCCCAATCCCCCCGCGATGCGCTGGCGAGCGGTTTCGACCGTGGCTGAATTGGTCACATCCACACTCAGCGGCAACGCCGTGCCACCGGCAGCGCGAATCTTCGCCGCGACCGGTTCCAGTTTCGACATCGTGCGACCGAGCAAGGCGACTTTCGCGCCAAGCCGTGCCAGTTCAACGGCGACGACGGAGCAGAGTGTTCCACCGGCGCCGGTCACCACGGCGGTTTTATCCGTGAAAAAAGTCTTGTTCATTTGTTCACACTTTCTGTTTTGAGGCGGCCAACACAGAACACCAGCGTCACGCACGCCAGCAACGGAATGATGCCAATCGTCCAGAACACCGGCGCGTACCCGGCCTTGTCCACGATCAGCCCCGCGGCATACGTGAACGCCGCGCCGCCCAGACTCGACCCCATGCCGGTGAATCCGACCGCCGTGGCCAGAGTTTGCGACGGGAAAATGTCAGCGTGCAAGGCGTAAATGTTCGCGCTCCACATCCCGAAGCCGAATGTCGCCACGCAGACCCACGCGATGGCCGCCGCGGGCGTCGGCGCGCCGACCACCATCAACCCGGCGCTCATCATCAGTCCGCCGCACACCATGACGCTCTTGCGCGCAAACGCAGACCCCAAACCGCGCGCCAGCAACCGGTCAGACAGAGCGCCGCCGGCGATCTTGCCGAAGTCCACCGTCAGATAGGGAATCCAACCGTAGAACCCGATGTCCTTCAGCGAGAACCCGCGCGCCTTGCTCAAATAATCCGGCAGCCAGAACACATAAAACCACCAGACCGGTGTCGCCAACATCCGCGTCACCAGCATCCCCCAGACGGTTCGCGCACCGATGATGCCGCGCAACGCTGCGCCAAACGTGTTGCTCTGTTTCGGAACCGGTCCGACCTCCGCCAACACCGTCGCGCGGTCTTCGTCCGACAACCAACGATGTCTCTCCGGCTCGTTGTAAATCTTCAACCAAGCAATCAGCCACGCGAATCCAAGCACTGCCGTCCCGGCAAACGCAGCCCGCCAACCGAACTTTGTCGCGAGCAGCGCGACAAGCGGCGGAGCCAACACCGCGCCGAGGGCTGCGCCGCTGTCGAACACAGCCATCCCCATCCCGCGGCGCTGCGGTGGAAACCAGCGCGCCACGACCTTGGTCCCAGCGGGCCAGTTGCCCGCCTCGCTCAGCGCGAGCAGACAACGAAAAACGCCGAGGCCCATTGCGCCGCGCACAAAGGCGTGCGCCAGCGCCGAGACCGACCAACACACAATGAAGTAAGCGAAACTGAGACGCGTGCCGATTTTGTCAATCACCATGCCCGCGCCGAGTTGGGCGACCGTGTAGGCGAGCATGAACACCATTGTGATGGTGCCGTAGTCCGTGCTGGTCAGGCCGAGGTCCGTCCGCAACGTCGGCAGCAACACCGACAACGCCTGCCGATCAAGATAGTTGATGACAGTCGAGAGAAACAGCAGTCCCAAAATCAGCCAGCGTAATCGTTTCAATCGCATCATGGTTGGTTCGCGTTGACTCCGTATTGAATGGGCGGTGCGCCGCGTTGATGAGCACCAATGTCGGGCGCTTTGCTGTCGTTGAAATTCGGAATCGGCTGCCCGTCGCCGGCGCCGGGGCTATTCGGGGCGAGTTGAAAACGTCCCGTCTTCGTTGCCGGAACAAAACCGGAACCCGGCGCGTAGACCGGCTCGCCGCGGACACCGTGGGCTTCGTGCCCTGACGGGACTTGTCCGTTGACAAGATCGCAGTCAAAATCGTTGTCGGTGTTCTGCGGCGCACAGGTGACGCTGTAGTTTTTCGCTTCGCGGACGTGAAGGATGTTGTTCCGTGAAACGGTGTGCTTGACGATGCGGTTGCCCCCAAAACCGCCGACGGGCAGCCATTCATCAGAATGAAAGAGCGTGTTGTGGAAGATGTATTGGTGGCCGGTCATCCAGTCCTCGCTGCCGGCGTAACCCATTTTCAGGAAGTTCCCGCCGCCGTCGTTGGGCCGCTTCTGGCTGTGCGTGACGACATTGCGCCAGAGGTAGAGCGGGCCGATGGAAGTCGCCGCGTTGCCGATCATCTGAAAGCTCTGTGTGATGTAGTTGCCCCAGACGCGGACGTTGCGGTTGCCGCCCTCGACCTCCAAGCCGTCGTCCCAGCAATGGCTGACGATGTTGCCGTAGATGTCGGAGTCGTGTCCCGGCGAACCGCGGTAGCTGCCGTTGCTGCCGCCGCCGATGCCGTCGTTGCACATGTGCTCCAAGTCGGAGTAACACTCGTTGTAGCGGATGACGTGGTTGCCGGCGGTGTTGAACAGCGAGATGTATTGCGGCCCCATCGTGTGCGTGGGATAGACCGGCTCATACCACGTGCTGCCGTCGTAAGTCGGATGATGCAGCTTGCAACGCTGCACGATGAGTCGTTTCACGTTGGCGCTGCGAGAGAGAATCGCGGAATCCACATTGCAGCCAAACCCGGTCTTCGGATCGAGCCGTCCCCAATCGGAGACATCGCACGCCTCAATGACGATGTCATGGCCGTCTTCGATCAGGATGGCGCCAATAACACCGCGTCGTGTCTTGACGGCAGCACCGGCGCCTTTAAGCGTAAACCCGCGAAGGATCACGTAAGAAGCGTTAATCGTGATGCAGGAGTCGTGCTGGTGGCGCACGTCAATCGTCACGCCCCGGCCATCATACACGCGCCACGCCGACGGCGTACCAGACTCGCTGATGACCAACGGCGTGTTGCGATTCTCCACGCGGACTGTCTTGCCTTCAGGGAAACGCTCACTCCACGTTGTCGCAGTCAGGTTGGTGGTCGTGCCGGCGAAGGTCAGCTTGACTTCGTAGGTTGTGCCAGGCGTGAGATGCACGATGCTGCCGCGATAATCGGTGAGGTCTTCGTCGGTCTTGGGAATCGGGTTGTAGCGCATCGGCAAACCTTCCTTCCATTCCGATGTGCCTAGCCGGCGATAACGCACTTGGACTTCCTTGCCCGGCGCTCCGCCCGGCGGCGACCAGTACAGGCCAAGACAATGAAACGTCGGAATCGCCAGCGGCCCATCAGCGGCGCGGCTTGTTACGCAGAGGACAATAAACGCGGCCACAACACCTGTTTGCTGGAGGAAATGGATTCTCATCTCAGGTGATCTCGGAAACATTCACCGCTTGCGGCAAGCGGTTGGTTTGCGCGGCCAGCGCGGCTACCTTGCCGGCCGCCTCGCCCATCGCCACGGCGTTGCCGGTGACTCGGTAGCTGGAATGGGCAATGAAATCGCCGCTGATGCAACGGCCTGCCATCATCAATCCCTGCACGTCCTTGGCGATCAACGCGCGCAACGGGATGTCGTAGGGCTTGGCGCGAAATGAGATCTTCTCAATGGCCTTGTTCCCCTCCACAGGATGAATGGAATGAACGTCTATGCCGAATGTCGCCCGACAGATTGCGTCCTTGTGCTGGCGCCCTTCGCGCAAATCGTCGGCAGTGACGGTGTAAAGCCCGCGGATGCGCCGTCCCTCGCGCACGCCAATCTGTTCAGCGGTTGCCACAAGATAGATATTCTTCCACGGACCGCCCAGCGCGCGCAGTCCATCAATCATCTTGTGCAATTCCTTGCGCGCATGGAGCGTGGCCGCCGTCAGATGTCGGATGTTATCGGCTTTGTAACCGTGCTCCTCGTTGATCATGGTGATGTAGAGGCCGTCGCGCACCGGGAACATGGACGGCCCGCTGTACGAGGAGAGATGCCCGCCGCGTTTGATCTCGGCGCGCAGATTGGCTTTGCTGTCTTTCGATGGCACATCTTCCGTGCGAACGAACTGGTTGGTCTCGGCTGTCGTGATGCCCGCAACCAACGCAATCATGCTCATCGGTTGCGTCAGGCCGCTCTGGCGATAGCCCATGTCCCAGCCGCAACCGGCTTGTGCGCCCAAATCGCCATCACCGGTGCAATCAATGAAAACCTTGCCGGCAAAAGCTTCGCGGCCGGACTTGGACTCGGTGGCGACATGCGAAAGCCGATTGGCGGAGTCCTTCAGCGCCGCGCACACCCGTGTGTGAAGCTGGATCCGGACGCCAGCCTTCTCGCACAACTCCTCCAAGAACAACTTCATCACTTCCGTGTCAAAGGCGTTGGTGCCGGTGCCTTTCTTCGTCAAGCCGCGGGCGCCGCGGGCGTTCATGCTCTCGACGATCTCCTTCATCAAACCGGCCTTGTTCGTGTAGTCGAGAAGCCAAGTCAACGCGCCGGAGGTCCAGATGCCGCCGAGACAGCCGTGCGTTTCAAGCAGGATCGTCTTTGCGCCTTTGCAGCCAGCAGCAATGGCAGCCGCCACGCCAGCCGGCCCGGCACCGCACACAATCACATCCGCTGTGTCCACAACCGGCAGATCACGCGCCGGCTCGCGCACAGTACCGGGCTTCGGATCCGCCTCGGTGCGCGACCCGAACAATAAGTTATCCACAGTAACCGCGGCGCCAATGCCGCCTAGTTGAAGGAATTGTCTTCGTTGCATAATCTATTTCTATCAGAAAACTCTCGTGTGTTACTCACCTTTCGGACGCCGGAGAAATGCCTCGAATTGAGCTAAAATCTGGCGTGTGGAACCGCGCTTTGTAATGTCTTCCAGCGGGACGCCACTGGGAACCGATGGCGGGAAAACATCCCAGAGCCGCACATTATCAGGCACTTTACGACCCGTGAGTTGCTCGGCCAACGCATCGGTCGTCAGGGCGTCCGACGGCCAAGACTCAAAGCAACATTCTTTCTCGGCAAGCAGTTGTTCGTTCTCGTTCTCGCGTGGCACTGGGCGATTCAGGGCGAATCGCCGGGCGAGGAACTGGCCGAGCAGCACGTTGCGCGGCGGATCCCACGAATGGCCGCCGGTCATGACGCGGGCCTCGAATGCTTTCTCGGCGTTCTGCGCGCGATAGACCTGCCGCACCTTGCGTGCCGTGTGATAAAACAGGTCCGGCGGAAACAGCGGATCGCCGTCGCCTTGAAAGATGAACAATGGCCGCGGCGCAAAGCTGCCCAGCAAATGCCACATCTCCAACTGACCGACGACACCGGGCAGGATGTTGCAGTGACAGTGTTTTTTTTCCTTGCGCGCCACGAAATCGAACGTGCTCGGATAACCGGAGGACGAAAGCGCCGCCAGTTCCGGGCACAACGCCGCCAGAAAAACCGTAAGCGTGCCGCCGCCGGAGTTGCCGATGGCCGCGAGGCGGCGCGGGTCAACGCGCGGTTGCTTCAGCGCCCACGCGACCCAGCCGAGCGTTTCCATGACAATCAAGCCTTGCACGCTCGTGCCGCACGCAAACGGTTTGACACAATCGTTGTGGCCCATCGCGGCGCGCTCGCCCTGACCGAGGTTGTCGGGGCACAAGACCATCGCGCCGCACCGCGTCACGTGACGCGCCATGCGCTGATAGCCGTCACTCAGCTTGCCGCCTTTGCCGTGACCGCAACACAAAACCACCAACGGCAGCGGCTTGTCACCCGCGCCGGCGGGAACGTAGAAGAGCGCTGTGCCCACAACACCCGGCCACGATGTCGAACGCAACATTTCGATACGTCCACCGTCGAAGGTCGCCTCGCGCACTTTCTCCGCCTGAATCTTCGGCAACCATTTGTCGCGGATGCCGAGACAATCCTTGGCAACGCGAGCAATGCTTTTTCGGTCGGACGGGTCACGGTCCAGCATCCGCAAGCGCGCCTCGGCAAAACGCCTCTCGTATTGCTCGAACAAATCGTGAGTCGAAGGCGATGCGCCTTCTGATGCACTTCTGCCGAAGAGCCAACCAGCTCCCAGCAAGCCCACCGTCTTGATCATATCGCGTCGGTTCATACAAACTACCGCTTGTTCTTCCTGAGTTTGTCCCACGGCTCGACGTTGCAGCGGCGCGCCCATTGATCGTAGGCGGTTTTCATTTTCTCGACGATGCCGGCATGTCGTGCGGCGACATCGCGTGTTTCCGTGCGGTCGGTTTCCATGTCGTACAATTCCCACTTTCCGCCGTGCGGCGCGACCAATTTCCATTTGCCGATGCGCACGGCGCGATGCCCCATGTGTTCCCAGAACATCGCCTCGCGTTCAACCGGCTTGTCATCGAAAGACGGAACCAAGCTCCGTCCTTCCAGCGGAACCACCGTGCCGGTCGGGTATTTTGCCCCCGCAACCTCCAGACAGGTCGGCAAAAAATCAATCACATGGCCGACCTGATGCCGCAACACGCCACGGTCTTTGATGCGCGCCGGCCAGTGAACGATCAACGGCGCAGCGATGCCGCCCTCATAAACTTCCGCCTTGTACCGGCGGAACGGTGTGTTGCCGGCATTGGCCCATGCGGCGCCGTAAGTGACGAACGAATCCGCCGTGCCGGTGACCGCGCGCTGACTACTCCCGCGCATTCCCGCCGCGCCCAACGGGCCGCCGGTCGGGCACGCGCCGTTGTCGGAGAGGAAGATGAGCAGCGTGTTGTCGAGAACCTGATGTTTGCGCAACGTCTCGACGATGCGGCCAACGCCTTGATCTATTTCATCCACCATCGCCGCATAGACCGCCATACGGAGATCCATTTCCTTTTTGTCTTTCACGCTCGCCCAATCGGGAATGTCCGGGTCGGGCGGGCTGAGCGGCCAATTACTGCGGATGATGCCCAGTTCGAGTTGACGCTGATAACGCGCGGCGCGCAACGCCTCCCAGCCTTGGCTGTAGCGACCGACGTGACGTTGGATGTCCTGCGGCAACGCTTGCAACGGATAATGCGGCGCGAAATACGCCACGTAGCCGAAGAACGGTTTGTTGAGCGCCACCGCTTCGTCAATGAACCGGACCGCGTAGTCCGTGAATGCCGTGGTGCTGAACCAATCCGGGCCGGGTTGGATGATCTCGTTGTCGAGGATGAGATGCCGGCCCGGCAACATGCGGAACTGATGGCCGCCGCCGTGTTCGCTGCCGTAGAACCGGTCAAACCCGCGCCGCAACGGCCAGTGCTCGCGTTCGATCCCGACGTGCCACTTGCCACTGATGAAAGTGCGGTAGCCCGACGGTCGCAGGCACTCGGCAATCGTGACGCAGCAATCGTTCAGAAATCCCCGGTAACCGGGTTTCTTCAAGTCGTTCGTGTCGCATCCAATGCCGGCCTGATGCGGATACAGTCCGGTCAGCAACGACGCGCGCGTCGGCGCGCAGCGCGACGTGTTGTAGAACTGCGTGAATCGCAACCCGTCCGCCGCCAGGCGGTCGAGGTTCGGGGTGGCGATCTCACCGCCGTAGCATCCCACATCGGCAAAGCCCATGTCATCCGCCATGATGATCAAGATGTTGGGGCGCGGCGTCTCAGCGATCGCACATGCCGCCGCGACAACCAGCATTGTGAATATTCTGATCATCATTTCTGCGCCTCTGGAATCAACATATACTCCCGTCCGCGTTGCGCGTTCCACTCGATAACCGACGGCCCGACTTCTCGCATGTCAACACTTTGGCCGGCAAACGAAATCTTCACGGGCACCTCGCTGCGCACGCGGCGCACTCCGTCAACCTGCGCGCGAACCTTCGCCTCCGCCAGCCGGCCTGCGCGCCACTGCAAATCCACAACCGCTCCGCCGCTGGCGCGAAGTCCGCGCACTGCGCCCTCCGTCCAAGCCGCCGGCAGCGCCGGCAACAGGTGCAGTTCTGCCACCTCGACGCCGCTGCTCAGATCCAACCGGCTTTGCAGCAGCATCGCCGCAATGCCGGCTGTGAAACCGAGGTTGCCATCAATCTCGAACGGGATGTCTTGTTTTGGATAGCAACGCGACATGAGATTCAAGTTCATGTTGTGACGAACCATCGCCGCGACATTCTGGTAAGCCCGGTCCGTCCGGCCCAGCCGCGACCACAACCCGATCCGCCACGCGCGGCTGAATTCCAAGTCACCCTCGCCACGCATCTCCAGCGACTTCGCCGCCGCTGCCGCCAGTTCCGGCGTCCGCGACGGCGATATTTGCGAACCCGGAAACACCGGCCACAAGTGCGAGAGGTGACGATGATCGTCGTCGGCCCGATCCCAGTCCTTGAACCATTCCTGCAATTGGCCGTGCCGGCCCACTTGATACGGATACAACCGTTCGAGCGCCGACCGCAAGGTCCGCCGTAGGTCGGCATCGCAGTCCAAAACCTCGGCGGCGTGTGCCGTGTTGGCGAACAACTCGCGTATGATCGCCATGTCCATCGTGCTGGCGATGCTCACCGCCGCTGTCTGGCCGTCAGCGGTGCGAAACCGGTTTTCCGGCGACAACGACACCGGCGTGATCAATCGTCCGCGTTCATCCTCGCGCAACCAGTCGAGACAAAACAAGCTCGCGCCTTTCAGCAACGGATACGCCCGTGTCGCCAAAAACTTGCGGTCGGCGCTGAAAGCGTAATGGTCCCATAGCAGCCGGCACAACCACGTCCCGCCCATGTTCCAGACCGCCATCGGCGTGGAGTCAATCGGATCAGTGTTACACCAGATGCAGGTCGCAATGTGCGCCACCCAGCCGCGACAGCGATAACTCTGTTGCGCGGTGATCTGTCCGTTGGCGGCCAGCCGTTCGATGTAGTCCACCAACGGCTCGGCGCACTCGCTGAGGTTCGTCACCTCGGCCGGCCAGTAGTTCATCGCGAGATTGATGTCGAGGTGAAACGCCCCGCACCACGGCGTCACCACGTCCTCGCTCCAAAGCCCTTGCAGATTCGCCGGCCAACCACCTAGCCGGCTCGACGAGATCAGCAGATACCGGCCATACTGGAACAACAACGCCTCCAAACCGGGATCGCGCCCCGCGGCATATCCAGCGAGTCGCCGGTTCGTCGGTGTCTCGTCATGTTTCGAAGCGCCGAGATCAATCTTCACCCGGTCAAACGAGCTGCGATAGTCCGCCACGTGGGCCGCACGGAGTTGCTCGTAAGATTTATGCGCCGCATCAAGCGCTTTCTGGCTGCGAACCGACGGGTCAGCGCCCTCACGACTCGGCGAACTCCGGTAACCGTTAAAACTGGTTTTCGCCGCGAGCAGCAGTGTCACCGCATCGGCATTTTCCACGTGTAGACCGCGCTCATCAGCGCGAACCTTCCCGCCCTTTGCCACCGCGCGAAGCGCCGCCTCAAACGTCATGCCCGGTCCCGTGATTGTCGCGGCGTAGAACACGCGGTCGTTGGCGCGGACAATGTCCGTCCACAGTTTCCCATTACGGTCGAACAGTTCGGGATACTTCCGCTGATCGCCAAGTTTCTGGATGGTGCGTATGTCGCGCTTTGCCGCGTACAGCGGCGCTTTTGCCGACAAGGCCACCGTGTGGTCATCGCGCCCCGCTAAGCGGGCAAACCGATGCGGCGTGTCCAAGGCGGCGCTGAACGAAATCGAGCCGGGCACGTCGCACGTGAGCCGGATCAACAGCACATCATCAGCAGCCGAGGCGAACATCTCGCGACGATAACGACGGTTGCCGACTCGATACGTCACCTCCGCCACGGCATTCTCCAAGTCCAGTGACCGGCGATAATCTGTCGCCTGCCCGTCATGCGGAAACTTCAATCGCAAATGGCCGAGGACGCAATACGACTGGTGAAGCCGCCCGGTCATCTGGCGGCGAACCAATTCGTCGGCCTCGGTGTAACGACCAGCCCGAACCAAATCGTACACTTCTGTCACATGCTGGTGAATTGGCGGCTGACCACAGGGAACCGGTTCGCCCGCGTAAAGCGTTTGCTCGTTCAGCGCGATGGTTTCCTCCTGCACGCCGCCATAGACCATTGCTCCCAGCCGTCCGTTGCCGAGTGGCAACGCCTCCGTCCACTTCGCCGCCGGCTGGGCATACCACAACTGCCACGAACCGGCCTCTGTCACGACCGCGCTGCACACCAGCATTAACACTGTTCGTATTCGCGACAGAAGCCTTGTTTGCGATGCAAACATTTTCATTGGACGTTCACTGTCGTTGCTCGGCAGTTTTCAACAACGCTGCGGCGTCTTCTTCCAACAGCAGGCGTTCACTGCGAAGCCGTCGGACTGCTTCCTTGACGTGATGCAGATACACCATGCGACTCGGATACCGTTCCATTACAGAAGGACGAGGATCGCCAGTTTTTTGTCGCTCTTCGGCGGTGCGCGCAAACGGCAAATACGAGCCGTAATAGGGCGCGAGCATCCCCTCCGCGCCTGCGGCGGCGGCGCGCAAATTCCAACCCGTATAGGTCGCCTGCGGCACGGCCACGTCCGGCAAATGAATACCGGCAATCTCATTGCCGTCGCGGTCAACCGACGGCACCAGCGTCCGATACGGCTTCCCGATTTTCGGCGGCACAATGTTGGCGATGCCCTCTTTCTCCCAGCGCGAGCCGAAGTCGAGCCGGAACGGCGTGTAACAAACCTTTGGCGGTCGCACGCCGGGGATTTTCGGGAACATCTTCGCGTATTCCTCGACAGTCACGAGTGTGCCGTTGCTGATGCGCGGATACCGGCTGTCGGGCGGGGGCACGCCACGACTTGCCCAATCGTCCAACGCCACCAGCAGCGCCCGCAAGATGGGCGGACGATCATTGAGCGGATTGCACAGATTCTGATAGCTGCGGCGGTCAGTTGTGGTGCCGCCAAGATGTTGAGCGCCTGCTGCCAGATAGAGCCGCACGTTCGGATCAAGCGACGCATCCCGTTTCCCGTCCACGTCGGTGTGCAACAGCGATGCGCCGCGCGTCCAATACTCGGTGGAGCTTTGCGTGAAAAAGATTTTCGGCATCTTTCCGCGCGCGCGCGCGCTGGCAAGCAAATCGCCGGTGCGCCGCGTCACCGGGTCGGTCTGCGGCACGGTGTTGAAGGGGAATGACTCGCTGGGGACAAGGACGTTCTCATGTTGCGTGGCGCAGAGCGTGGCCATGCCAAAACGCTGGTTGAAGAGGCCGCGTCCTGACCCGCTGACGTGTGAAATCCCGCCATCGAACACCATGCGTCCCCGTTCATCAGCGTTGAAGTCCTCGTAAATGAAATGGTTCACGAACCGGCCCGATTGCGAGATACCGAAGATGTAAGCGTGTTGGATTGCGCCCGCGAGCGGGGTTTTGTTTTCGTAGCGGAAAAACGAAACGCAATCGCGCACCGCCGCGAGACCGAGTCCCGACACGCGCGGATCGCGCGCCGTATAAACAAGTTCATAGAGCCACCCCGGACGAAGACCGCCTTTGACCCACAGATGCCCTGTGTCGGCGATTCTCTTGCCGTCTTCCACGCGGGCGAACGCCCACTGGTCGGCGGGAATCTCCACTGCCGGTTGGAAACGGGTGGGCCGCATCGTGAGTCGCGCCTGTTTTGTGTCGGTGCTGACCGGCGGATACGGAATGGCCAACATCCACGGCGTCCAATAAAGCGGCGAGCTTTCCACGGGTTCGTCGCGGCAAATCTCCACATAGACTTTGCCGGTGATCGGCTTGCCGTTGTCCGTCGCTACCGGCACCCCTGCGAGGATGCGGTCGTTGCCGGGGTCAACTTCCCCGCTCCAGCCGCACCAGAGCACCGACCAGCCGTTGCGCATCAGGAACCCGTTGCCGGTGTCGGCCAGTGTGGTCGGATTATTGCCACGCGCTTCGTTGAATGTCCAAAGAGCGAGTTTGTTACCGCGATTGTTCACGTCGTAGAGCAATCGCCCATTGCCGCGTTTCGAGTCCACTGGTTTGAGTAGGAAAAAATCCGTCCAGAACTCAACCCGACCGCGCGCGTTTCGCGGCGCAAGTTTGATGTCGGCGATGCGCGCGCTGCTGGGATCGTTCGGGTCCACTTCGCAGTGCAATCGCCCGACAATTTTCTCGTAAGCGCCGACATCACCGAACTTGTGTCCATCGGCAAACGGCGCGCGCTCGCGCACTTCCATGCGCACCACTTCGGCGTGCGCCAGCCAGACCAACGACAGAACGAGAACAACGGCAGAAGCTATCGCTTTCATAGTGGCACGATTCTGCCACAACTGCCGCAAAGAGTCACCGGCTGAATCTGAGGAATCGAACTCTGTTCGGCGCAGAGGCTCTCCGTTCGGCGCGGGTCTCTGACCGCGCCGCAAAGTTGTGGTGAGAGCGTGTTTTGAAATTCGTTTCCCCGCCGAACATTGTAGGGCAACCGCCCCGGTTGCCGTCGTTTTCCCGGGTGGCAGGCGGAGCGCCTGCCCTACAAATCGAATTCTCAAACACACGCTGAGAGACGGAGACCGGCGCACAACAAGGTGTCCACGACTCACTTCAACTGCAACGTCCCCGCTTGGTCGAGACGCCAGTTTTGGGCGAGCGTGCCCTCAATGCAACGCCAGACATTGTCCTCGGTGCGACGCATGCCGACGTTAAATGCAATCTTCATCCCCGCTTGCGGTTTCAGACCGAGCGCCTCAAATGGAATCGCCCATTCGCAGCGCCAGCCGCCGCGTGTCTTGCCGTAGGGTTTGGCGGCGAATCGGACAGCCTTGCCGACTCGCGCCGCCGCCTCCGCCGTCACACCGGCTAACGTAACACTTTCCACTTTTCCGTTGGGAAAACCGTGGATGACGAATGTGCCCTCTTTGCCGGCGATGCAAACTTCGGCACCGTCGCCTTTGCCCCATTTCGTACCCGTGGTGAGTTTGGTGACATCGAACATCGCCACGTTCACTGCAACGTAGAGGCATTGGTCATCGTATGCGAGCTTGCAAAACGCCGGCGCGCCGCTGGCAGGCCAGCGTGACGGTGAACGGTCGAGGTTGACGCTGGTGTTGGGCCACTCGTTCCACCCGATCTCGCCGTCCAATACCGGCGGTTGCGCGACGCGTGTGACGCTTACGGGCGCTGTCTTCCGCGCGGGCGGCGGCGCGGGTGGCAACGCGTCGGCAATCGTGAAGGGTTGATTGACGCCATCGTGGAAGACGACGTTGTTGGTCCACAATTTGACGGCGTTGGGTAGTCGTAGCGTGACGCTGCCGGGCGCGAACAGCGTGTTGCCTTGGAAAATGCAGCCGCTGGAACGTTGGAACGACAGCACCATGTTCGTCTCGGCCATGAAAACGTTGTCGCGGATGATGAGGTCGGTGGCGATGTGGTTGTGAGTCGGACGCTCGACGCCAATGGAGACGTTGCGCTCGACGACGCAATCGCGCGCCCCTTCGTCGAGGTAATAGGCCGACACGCCGTAGCCTTCGCCCATCTTCACGACATCGCGCACCACGTTGCCACGCAGGATGCTGTTGCGCATTCCGCCGTAGATGGCACCGCCATCGTGCATCTCGTGCATGACCCTTGAAATCAGATTATCTTCGATCAAATGGCCGCCTCCGCTGCCGATGATGCCGCTGTAGGGCGTGTCGTGAATTTCGTTGCGGTAAATGTGGAACCCTTTCTCGCTGCCGGCCTTCATCACGTGCGTGGCCGACAACGCGACTGCGCTCGGATGATATTGGCCGACATGGTGGATGTGGTTTCGCGCGATCTGCGTCGCTGCACCATCGGCCTTGATGCCGCATGCACCGGTGTGATGAACCTGACAATCGCTGATTCGGCAAGTATCCACCTGCCGCATCACAATCCCCTGCCCGCCGACGTTGCAGATGTCGAGCTTCTCGAATACACACTGTTTTGCCCGCTCGATCTGGAGAGCACCGTCGAACGCATACGCGCCGAAGCCGCCCGGCTTCAACGGCGTCGTGCTGGCCTGAAGCGAGAATCCGCGTAGAGTGATGTTTGTTGCGCCGGTGATCTTGATGATCTTGTCCAAAACGGGTGCGACAACTTTCGCCTTCGTCATGTCCTCGCCCGGCAGCGGCCAATAGACCAACCGTCCCGCCGCGCGGTCAAGATACCACTGCCCCGGTTTCGTCATTCCCTCGCGTGTGTTGAAAATGACGTACTTCTTCACGCCAAACGCACCCGGCGGTGACTTCGTCGGCGGGGCGAGGATTAACGCGTGACGTTCCATATCGTTGCGCGCGACGCCGACGAGCGATTCATCCCACATGTGATAGACCCGCACTTCGGCATTTCGCGCTTCGAGTGTGGCTGGCACATCCTTCGGGTCGTATAGCAAGGTCGTCAGTTCTTCCTCCGTCGGCTTCCGTTCCCAACCGCCGCCGACCGATGATAGCCATCGCACATCAAACTTGCTCTTGTGCTTGAAGGCTCCTTCCTCCGGCAATCGCGCCCGTTCCGGCATTCGTCCGTTCACAACCAGCGCCCGGAAATCCCAAGTCCCCGGCACGTCCGCGCACCAGAATTTCTCCCCGTCTCGCCGCCATCCAGTCACCAGCTTGCCGCCGTACAACGTCGCCTTCCCCGTTTCTGCTGCTTCGACAGTCAACCCATTGTCACGCGCCCCCAACTCCACCGTCTTCGCCACAAAGTAATCTCCCGGCATCATGACAATCCGGTGCGGTCCCGTGCCGGCCTTGCGTGTCGCGTCGAGTGCCGCAGACAATGTCGCGAATGGTTGGGCCTTTGTGCCGGGACTGGTGTCATTGCCCTTGGTGCCAACGTAAAGCTCCGCTGCATCTGCCACTGCCGCCAACATCATCACGGCGACGATTCGGTAATGTTTCATTCTTCTTTTCCTCAGTAAGCGATTTCCACGACGGCGTAATCGGTAAATTCAGGAACATTGACAACCCAGTGGCCCTGACCGTTTGCCGTTGCAGCAATCGGCACGGGACTGCGTCCTTCCATCGGCGCGGCGAACTTGCATTGCACTGCGCCGGGTGCGTCGGTTCGGAGTTCAATACGACTGCCCGACGGCACCGGGTCGGAGGCGTAATTCAGCATGTGCACGGAAAACGTTTTCTCGCTGTGTTTGATCTCAGCAAACACGGTGGCGGGCGCCTTGATGCGAATCGCAGGAGTCCAGACCGAGGCCAAATCCGTCATCAACCGGCGTCCGCCGTCCTTGGGCGCCGCGACTTTGATAGTCCAACCGCCACCGCGAACGGGCACATTATCGCTCCCGTCACGGCGCACGACGTTGCGACGGCCATCCAGCGCCGCGAGGGGATTGGCGCGGCGCTGATGGTATCGCTCGTCATACTCGCCCGATTTTCCTGTGATAACCAACCGACCGCCAGCATCGGCGAAGCGAGACAGCGCGAGCAATTCCGCGTTGGAGAGACACTTTTGATCATACACAAGAATGGCCTCGCAATCAGCCGGCACTTTCAGTGGCGTCACGGCATCCGTCGGGAGTAAGCCGTAGGGAACATGGTTCCTCAAAAGGATTTCCTCGGCCCCGAGCAAGGCATTGTGCGCTTGCTCGGAGAACATCACCGACTCGCGCGAATACAAGAGCCGCACCGGCGCAAAGGTGGGGCGATTCAATCCCTCGCGGCCCGCGCGCACGGTTTCGTTGAACCGGCGCAACAGGGGTTTGCGAAACTCCACGAGTTGGCGCGAAACCATTTGCGGGTCGGCTTGCATGACCGTCCGGTCGGTGGGAATGCCACCGAAGACGGCGTTTTCCATGAGGTTCAGGACGTATTTTGCTTCGGCGTCGCTTGAGATGCCCGCGTCGCTGTCGCTGAGCGCAAGGATATCCGTGCCGAGAGCCTGTGCCAATTTCATCTCACGGACGCGGTTGACGATGCAGCCGTCGCGCAAGCCCGGCTCGTTACCCGACTGGGAAACAAAGATGTCAAAGCAGCCGCGCAAATCCGTGACGCTCAAGCCGGTGTTTCCGGCCTTGTTGGCCTGGCGGATGTTGGCGATATTGCCTGTCATGAACGCAGACGGTTTGCATGATTTGCCGAACTGATACAAACGACGGAACAGATCAGTCATCCGCTGGCAACGGAACATCAACCACTCTTGGTAGATCGGGTCGTTCGCCTCGCCGTAACCGGTGCGCACAGGAGGCAGCACGTGCGCCACGGTAGAGATGCCGAAGCGCGACTCCGGATCAGGCACCTTCTCGAGATGTTTCCGGAAAAGCGTCACGCAGCGCGGACAGTGACACGCGGGCGCAAAACAATTGTCGAACATGATGCCATCGAAGCCGCCCTCTTTGAGCGCGATGCGAACGACCTTCTTCAGGTATGGCTCGAAGCCCGGCGCGTTGATGCACGGCAACCAGCGATAATAGGCGCCGCTGTGATAAGTGCGTTTCCGCCCATGCTCGTCCACGGCTGCCCAATTCGCAAGATCGGGCACCTCATCGAGCATGGTCTCGTAGTAAAGCGTCGAAAACTGCACATAGGCCAGCGCGCGGATGCCGTGCCGGTGACAATTCGCAACGAACTGTTTCACGTTTGGAAAATCCTGCGACTCAAACTTCCATCCCATGCCTTTGTAGAACCGGCAGTGAAGCATGTTCAACCCAAGTTCCTGCATCAGTTGAGTCGAAGCCTCGCTGTCAAACCAACGATGCCACGGCTCCAACCACGCCGAACTGCCGTCCGCGCCACCGGTGGACCGCACGCCACCACGCCGATACATCGCCAGCGGCTCGTGGTTCCCGAACGTCCACCGACAGTCCAACGAATCGAAACCGGTTGAAACGTTTGCGGTTTCAGCAGCGACGAGATTGGAGAAGCCCGTCACAACCGACAATGCAACTGCGACAACAGAATTACGGAAAACAATCATGGCACCTTTCTTATGTTGCGCGAGTTTGTTTGAGCCTTGCTGAAACCTCGCGCTGTCAACCACTCCAGTGATTTCGTCTTCCACGCTTCCCACATCGGGCCTTGTAGGCCGTTGAGACCGTGGCCACCATAGGGAAGTTCCAGATATTCGACTGGGACGTTGTGCGACCTGAACGCCTCAACAAGTTGTCGGCTGTTGTCGGGCGGAACGGCCCTGTCGTCTTGCGCATGGGCGACAAATACCGGTGGCGTCTTGGCGGTCACTTGCAACTCGTTCGAGAACAACTGGACCAGTTCCGGTTTCGGGTCGGGACCGAGGAGATTCTTTTTCGAGCCGCTGTGCGTCTTGTCGCTCATCGTGACGACGGGATAGACGAGGATCCCGAAATCAGGGCGGCAGCTTACCCGCGCAACGAGGTCAGCGGCCTTCGGGTCGCCGTCGTCAAAGTGGGTGACAGCGGTGGACGCGAGGTGGCCGCCGGCGGAGAAGCCCATGATGCCGATGCGGTCGGGCGCGATGCGCCAGTCGGCTGCACGCAAGCGGATGTAACGAAGGGCGCGTTGCGCGTCGAGCAACGGAACGAACGGCCGGCCCTGTGGCATCCGATATTCGAGCACGATGCCAGCGATGCCGTGCTCGTTGAGCCAGCGAGCGATGAAATGACCTTCGCGATCCACGACGTGACGTTGGTAGCCGCCGCCGGGACAAATGACCACGGCTGCGCCGGTGGCTTTGTCGGGCGCAGGCAAATGAACGGTGATGTTGGCGTTCGCCTCATCGAACGTGCCATCGCCTACCGGTGCCTTGTCGGGCCAGAGCGGCCCCATTTCGGCGGGCTGCGGATGCTCGCGCACGCCCGGAGCCTCGACGATTGCCCAACTCGCGCGCAGTTCGTCGCGATACGGACCGATCTTCTCGACAGGAATCGGCTTGAAACCGAGCTTGAATGCCGGCGAGTTGCTCTTCAGACGGTAATCGTCCTTCGCAGCATTGACGAAGAGCGGGTCGGCGATGACGGAATGCGTGTCGAAGCCGCGCCGCTGCCATTGTTCCCATGTTTGTTCCTTCGGCACGTCCTTCGGACCGCTCTGGCCAATGATGATCGGCTGGTTGTAATGCCAAACAAGGTTGTAGTCGGACTCATTCTCTGTGTCGAAAAAATCGCTACTGCGTTGGTAGAGCTTTGCGTCGGGCGAGCGGTAACAGACGATGTTGCGGATGAACTTGTTCCCGACCATCCGCCATGCCGTTTCCATGTCGAGCGCGGACACCTGCGGATATTTCGCATACGCGGGGTTGTGCTGGTATTTTGCGAACTCAGCCTTCTTCCGTTGGATGAGCCAGTCGTGTCGCTTGGGATCGTGACCGGACATCTGGAACTGCTGCTTTGAGCAATCAATGATGACGTTGTTCTCAACGATGTTGTCGCGACCGGCGTGGACGTGGAAGCCGCCGAGCGGAACGCGCGCGATGATGTTGCCGTAGGCGTGCGTGCCGCTCTCGTCGTCATCGAAATAAATGCCCCAAGCAAACAGAGGCATCGTCCACTTCCCGGCGCGGCGTCCGTAGCCGAGCACATCGTGAACGTAGTTGTAACGGACAATCTGCCCGCGATTGTGCCAGTTGCCGCCGTTGTAGTAGCCGGCGGTGTCTTCCGTCATTAGGTTGTCGTGGCGAATGTGGTTGTATTCGATGACACAATCGTTGCCGCCGCCGAACAGGCTGGAGCGTGTGATGTCGTGCATGAGATTGTGCGAGACACGCAGGCCGACGCCGCCCATCATGATGCCGTGGCCGTGAGCATTCAGGACACCGATGTGATGAAGGTAGTTGTTGTCGGCGTAATGCCCGGCGGGCGTCAACGTCTCCTTGTCACCGCCGCGCAAGACGATACCATTGTTGCCCACGTCATAAATGTCGTTGCCGACCACACCGCAGTTCGAGCCGCCATCCACAAGCACGCCCCCGCCACCGCCGATTCGCCCGCCGGCGCTGTTACGGATTGTATTGCCGGCCACGAGGCAATTGTTCGCGCCGCGCAATGAGACTGCGTATCCGTCGCAGCATTCCATCGTGAAACCGCGAATCGTGATCCACGCGGCTTTGGCGCCGATCTCGATCATGTTGTCGGTTGTCGGCGCGTAAACGTCCACGCCGGCGAGCGGTTGCGGCGGCCAGAAGTAGAGCGTGCGCGTCTCGCGGTTGAGAAACCACTCGCCGGGCGAATCGAGTTCCTCGAACAGGTTCCGAATATAATAGCGGTCGCCGGGACGGACACCGCCGGGATAACCGGCGTGCGTCTTCACGTCGCGCGTCAACGTGATGAGCCGCTGCTCTTTGTCCACCGAGGCGACAGGGACGCTGATATTCATCCAGTTGTGCCATGGAAAATAAATCACCTCGGCCAGTTCTGGGCACGCCCACGAGCGGGCGTCACTGGCCTTGTACCGAATTTGACGGGGCGGGTATTCAGGCTTCTCCTTGTACTTGTCGGAGTCCTTCGGCAGCGGACCGTCCACGTAAGCGAACCCGCCATTCGGGTTCAGCGGGTCGGCATTCGGATAACGCGCGAGTTGCATTCGTTTCCCGTCGAGGAAAAGCTGGCGAAAATGATTCGTGAACCCTTGGGTACCGACATCGGCCTTCAGAACCGCGCCCTTGTGCGGCACAAAGCCAGTGATTCGCTTGCCGCCGATGAGCAACACCTTTTCTTTCGGATACGCGCGGTAAACCACCGTCGCGTTCTGAGTACCGGAATCCTTGGCGTCGAGTTTGAAAGGCTTTGTCAGTTCGTAAGTCCCGGCGCGGAGAAAGACTTCGATTTTGGATTCTGGATTTTGGATTCTGGATTGGCGGACGGCGTCGCGCGCACGTTCGAGCGTCGCAAATGGTTTGTCCTTCGTGCCGGGATTCGTGTCATTGCCATTCGGCGCGACGTAAAGACTCGCGGCAGCTTGATCAACGCCGGCCACCAGCAGCATGATTATCCAGAAGACGAGCGTGTTTTTCATCGTGTTGACTTTGCTTGGGTACGGCGCGTTTGTAAATGCGATTGTGGCGGTTCACGCCAAGTGCTCGGTGACGCGCCGAACTTGCGCTTGAAGTGCTGGCTGAAACGGGAGAGATCACGGTAGCCAACGCGATGGGCAACGCGGGCAATGGGAAGCCGAGTCGCACGAAGAAGTTCGGCCGCTTTTTCGAGACGAATCTTTTGGAGGTACGCTTGAAAGCCCAAGCCGAGATGTTGGCGGAACAAGCGGGAGAGATTGCCGGGACTGGTGAATGCGACCTTCTTTGCCACCTCGGTCAATCGCAGCGGACAGTGCATACGAAATGCAAGGTGGGCGCACGCGCGTTGAAGCGGGTCAGCGTGTTGGGCAGTGCTCGCCGCGTCCCGTTCGGCGATTCGATACCACACGGCCTCGACATGGTGGCGCGCCGCATCCTCTGCGGCAGCGGGATCGCCCAACGCAATGGTTTCCACAAGATGCCCGTGTTCCTCGGCGAGCACGCGAGCGTCGGGGAAACATTCTTCACAGCCTTTGCGGTGGAAATCCTGCAACCCGCTCCAGACAGTGTGCCAGAGTTCCCGGAGCAAAGGAACATCGGCCATGTTCACAATGGCGCTGTGCAGTTCATAATCCGCTGCGCGAAACGACGGATAATCGCGACGGCGGATGGCGCTGTCTATTTGATGGAGCGCGGCGCGCATCGCTTGCAGACGCTCCGGTTGGGAAGTGGCATTTGATGCCGCGCGACGGGCGGCAAAACTTTCCAGCAACGAGCGCAGTTCCGAAAGGCGGCGTATTTCGAGGTCAGTCATGGCGGTGAATATGCGAAATCGGACTGTGCGTTATGCGACGACGACCAAAGTGCGATGCGGTGGTTGAATCGAGTTGAACTGGCTGTCCAAGTTGTGCGTAGATGCGGCCATACAAGGAACAGACTATGTCAAAACAAACAACACAAAGCAACCACACCCCAACCAAACAAAAAACATTTCGCGGCCTTTATCCGCCGCTCATCACGCCGTTTCACCGCGATGGTTCGCTCAACGAACAAGGACTCCGCGACCATGTGGATTTCGTCATCGCGAACGGCGCGGACGGTTTCTGCGGCGGCAGCAGCACGGGCGAGTTCATGAACCTGACGCGCGCGGAATGGGAACGGGTTCTTGTCATCAGCGCCGAGCAGAACAACGGGCGCGTGCCGATGCTGGCCGGCACGGCCGATATGTCCACAGCGGCTACGATTGAGAAATGCAAGTTTGCCGAAAGCCTCGGCTATGACGGTTTCCTGATTATCTCGCCGTGGTATCAGGTCCACACAATGCGCGAGATCGAGGCGCACTTCCGCGCCGTCCGTAACGCGACGTCCAAGCCGATCATGATTTACAACAATCCGCCGGTAACGGGCATTGATCTGACGCTGGACACGCTCGTCCGGTTGGCGAAGGACGATGTGATTCAATACATCAAGGACGCCAATTCCGATCCCTACATGATTACGCGGCTGCGGATGATGCTCGGAGACAAACTCGGATTGTTCTATGGCCACGACAACAACGCGCTCGGCGCGTTTGCCTTCGGCGCGACCGGCTGGGTGTCCGGTTCCGGCAACTTCGACCCGAAACGATGGTCGAAGATTGTGCATCTTTGCATTGATGACGGCAATTTCGTCGCCGCTCGAAAGATTTGGGACGAGATCATGCCGTTCGTTGACCTCGTCACCGTGGGACGCGATGGGCAGCGTCCTGACTGGATCGCTGTCATCAAGCGCGGTCTGCAACTGCGCGGACGCGATGTCGGCACGGTGCGACCTCCGATGTTGCCGTTGACACCGGAAGTGGATGCCCTGGTGAAAAAGGCCGTAGCCAGATTGAAATTCTGATGACTGTGTTCGGAGTCAGCCTTGCGCTGGCGCTGTTGTTTGCGGCGCTGGCCGTGTGCGCCCTGTTTGTGAGGGCGCTGAAAGGGCTGGGCTTCACGTTCGCCGTGCTGGCCACGGGCGCGCTGGCAGTGGCACATCCGCCGGTGTTGATCTCGTGGGGCGGGTTCGAGCTGAAACAGGCCATCAGTCCGCTTGTGCAGTTGATCCTGTTCGGCATGGGAATGACGCTGACGGTGGACGATTTTCGCCGGGTGCTGAAGATGCCGCGCGCAATCTTCATCGGGTTTGTGCTGCAATTCACCGTGATGCCGGTGAGCGGGTTTCTGTTTGGCGCGTTGTTTGGATTGACGGGCGCCGTGGCAACCGGGTTGATTCTGATGGGTTCGGTGCCCGGTGGAACGGCCTCAAACGTGATTACGCTGTTGGCGCGCGGCAACGTGCCGTTGTCGGTGACGATGACAGTGTGTTCGACGCTCCTGTCGCCGGTGATCACGCCGCTGGCGATGAAACTGTTGGCCGGCACCTATGTCCCGATTGATGCGTGGGCGATGATGCGTTCGATTCTGTTCATGATTGTCGCGCCGTTGTTGGTCGGGCTGGCCATCAACCGGTTTCTGCCAAAGGTGGCGGCCCGGTGCGCGCGGCAGTTGCCGTTGCTGGCGATGTTCGCGATTTGCATGGTCATCGGCATCACCGTGGCGGCGTCGCGCGAGGAGTTGCTCACAGTCGGCATTGCGTTGTTCGCGGCGTCGGTCTGCCACAACGCCACCGGCTACGTCCTCGGCTACTGCGTGGCGCGCGCCGCCCGATTGAATCACAGCGACTCGCGCACCGTGGCGCTGGAGGTCGGCATCCAAAATGGCGGCATGGCAACCGGCCTTGCGTTCAACGTTCTCAAAAATCCCACCGCCGCGCTGGCGTCTGCCGTGTTCGGTCCGTGGAGCGCCATCACCAGTTCTGTGTTGGCTTCGTGGTGGCGACGCACAATTCCGAAGGAGCAAGAACCGTGAACGCATTGGAACGAGTTTGCAAAGCCTGCCGGCGCGAGGCGACCGATCGCGTGCCGGTCGGGCCGTTTGCGGGATTTTGCGCAGCGCGGCTGACCGGCGTGAGTTTGCGGCAATACGTGACAGATGGGCGCGCTATCGCGGAAGCGCAGATGGCATTGCAACACGAGGTCGGTCACGACATCGTGGTGACAGCAGCGGACACCTATTACCTTGCCGAGGGATTTGGTTTGCAGGTGGAGTTCCACGAGAACGCACTGCCGACAGCGAAAGGGCCTCTGCTCACCGAGTTGAAAGAAGTGGATCGCCTGCGTGTGCCGGACCCGCAACGCGACGGGCGGATGCCGGTCTATCTGGACGCTGTCCGTTTGCTTTCGGCAACATTGGGTGACAAAGTTGCCATTCGCGGGACCGGCACCGGACCGTTCTCCATCGCGGCATATTTGTTCGGGATGCAACGGTTTCTGATGACGCTTGCCGAGATTGAGGCTGGCGAAGATGAGGATGAGCGCCACGTCCATCAACTGTTGAGCATGACCGCTGAAGCTTCGACCGCGTTCCTCAAAGCTCAACTTGAAGCCGGTGCGCACATTTTGTATTTAGGCGATTCACTCGCCTCCGCCGACATGATTTCACCGGCGATGTTCCGACGATTCGTGCTGCCGTATCACCAACAGATTTTCGCGCAAGTCAATGGACATGGCGCGTTCACTCTGCTGCACATCTGCGGCGACAACACGCCGATACTCGATGCGCTGGCCGAAACGGGGGCGGACGTGCTGGAGATTGATCACAAGATGAACCTCGGCTCGTGCAAACAAAAAATCGGCAACCGGGTGTGCCTGATTGGCAATCTCGACCCCGTCCAAACCATCCTGCACGGCACGCCCGAAGATGTCCGCCGCGAATCCCGCCGCTGCATCAAACAGGCAGGGCGCGACAGCGGATTCATTCTGGGCACAGGCTGTTTCGTGCCTTACGACAGTCCCGTGGAAAACCTGCGGGCAATGGTGGAGATAACATTATGAAGAACACAGTACGCTGGCTAATCGCAACAGCGGCATTCGCCGCTGTCAACACGTGTATGGCCGACGCACCGGTAGGGCAGTGGTCCTTTCGGTCGGAAAAAGAAAAGACGCCGTTGTGTGTGCCGTCATCGCCGGAACTTTGTTTCACCGATGCGACGTTCAGCGTCGCCGCGTGGGTTAATCCCTATACATTGGGCGGCGAGCAACAAATGATCATCGCCAAAAACGATTATTCCGCCGGCAAACGCGAGTGGGGATTGATGTTGGACAAGGATCAGCAGTTTCGGTTTTACTTCCGGCAGGAAGGTTGGAAGACGGTCAGTTCCAAAACCCGACCGAAACCCGGTGAGTGGCATCATCTCGCCGTGACCGTCGAGAAAGGACACGCCCGCCTCTACAT
>CAZNOK010000025.1:0-33875 GCA_964574605.1 uncultured Verrucomicrobiota bacterium | reverse complement strand
GTCCCGGTACTAAGCGACTCGTTTACATCTCTGTGCTCAACCGTGCATCTCATAATGAAACCCAGTGCGCAGGCACACTACGCTGACGCGGTGTGTCCTGTCAACGTTTTTTCAGTGTTGGTTCAGCGAGATTGTTCTATACCAACATGCCGCCATCCACGTAGAGCGTGGTGCCGGTGATGTAATCCGATGCGGACGACGCCAACAGCAACACCGCGCCAACCACGTCCTCCGGGTCGCCAACCCGACGGCTCGGAATCTTCGCGAGCACTTTGTCTCGATACACAGGGTCGGCGAGCCGCGGGCGGGTATCGTCGGTCAGGATCGCGCCGGGCGAGACGCAGTTCACTTGAATCCCCTTGTCCGCCAATTCGAGCGCGAGCGACTTCGTCAGCATCACGAGACCGGCTTTGCTGATATTGTAAATGGAGTTGTTCACCATCGCGCGCACGTCGTGGACGCTGGAGATGTTGATGATCTTGCCCGACTTCTGCGCCGTCATCACACGCGCGACGGCTTGCGAGAGAAAATAGACACCTTTGAGGTTGACGTCCAGAGTTTCGTCCCACGCCTTTGCGGTGGCGTCGAGGAACGACTCCCGTCGCGTCGTTGCGGCGTTGTTGACAAGGATGTCTATCCGCCCAAAGCGCTCTCTCGCTGCCGCAACGAGGCACTCGTGCTGCGTGAGGTTCCCCACGTCAGCTTGCACTGCAACCGCGTCGCCGCCCGCAGCGCGAATCTCGCCGACCACTTCATCCGCCGCGGCGGCTTTGGAGACGTAGTTGACGACCACGGACGCGCCTTCGCGCGCCAGCCCGACGGCGATGGCGCGGCCAATGCCACGCGACGCGCCAGTCACGATGGCAACGCGCTTCTTCCTCATCGTCATGTTCCTCCCACAATCGGATACCAATCCGGCCGGCGCGGGTCTTGATGGAAACGGGCGTAGTAATCGCCTTTCTCGGCGTAGTAACGTTCGTACTTCGCCATCTTCTCCTCGTCGAGTACAACGCCGAGACCGGGGCCGGTCGGCACGCGCACGCAACCCTCCTCGTACCGCATCTTGCCGCCGACAATGATGTCGTCAGTCAGGTAATTGTAGATCGCGTCGCCAGCGTAGTGCATTTCAGGAATCGTGCAGGCTGTGTGCAGCATCGCCGCCATCTCGACGCCGAACTCCGCGCCGCTGTGCATGCCGACGCCGAGGTTGAACGTCCTCAGCACGGCGCAGAGATCCTTCACGCCGCGCGGACCTTCCCAATAGTGCAGGTCGGTCAGCACCACATCCATCGCGCCGAGGCGGATTGCCGGGCCGAGGTCGTCAAACTTGGCGGGATACATGTTCGTCGCAATCGGAATCCTCACCTGCCGGCGCACCGCCGCGAGTCCTTCGATTCCCCACGCGGGGTCTTCGTAGTATTCGAGGCCGAGCGGTTCGAGCCGGCGACCGATGCGCACGGCGGTCGCCACGCTCCAGACGCCGTTGGCGTCAATGCGCAGGCCGAAGTTCGGTCCCATGCGCTGGCGACAAAGCTCCATCACGCGCACTTCCACGCCTGGGTCAACGACGCCGCCTTTCATCTTCACCGTCTTCACGCCCAGTTCGGCGTGAAGTTGCTCGCACTGTTCGACAAGGTCTTCCGCACACGTGTCGTCACCACCACCGGGCCGGTCGTACCGCCAACTGATCTCACCCATCAACGCCACGCGGTCGCGCACCGCGCCGCCGAGCAGATCACACATCGGACGTCCGAGCGCCTTGCCTTGGATGTCGAGGCAGGCGATCTCGATCGCGCCGTAGAGACGCGCGTTGGAGAGATAGTAGATGCTCCTCAACACCTTGAGTTTGATGACCTCGATCTGGAATGGATCGAGACCGACGATGCGCGGCTTGAGCTTCATCAACGCGCCGCGCTGGTCGCCGCCTCCGACTTCGCCGAGGCCGACGATGCCTTCGTCGGTGATCAGTTCGAGGATGTTGCGGATAAAGTAGCCGGGATGAACGCCGGTGTTGTGACGCAACTGGCACGTGGTCGGAATCGCCACCGTGCGGACTTTCATGTCAACGATCTTCATGATGTCTGTTTCTTTTTCATTTCAGTTCGATGGGAAGACTCATGGTTATCGGAATTTCGTGACGATACTTGCTTTCCAGATATCCACGCTTGTGTCGTTCTTCTGGGGAACACCCGGCGTGCTCCGGCCTTGGGTCACATACTTCTCCAGAAGGGCGGTCAACCGTTGGACCACGTCCGGGTGGTCCGCCTGCACATTATGCTGCTCACCGATGTCCGTGGCCATGTCGTAGAGTTGCAAGCGTGGCAGTCCCTGCTTGGCTGCCTGTGGGTCCAACGGGAAACTCCAGCCGCCGCTACCCCGACAGAGCACCAGCTTCCAGCGATCCTGACGGATCGAGAACTTGCCGAGGATGGAATGGTGTACCAGTGCCTCGCGCACGGGCTTGTCGGCCTTGCCAAGCAGCACGGGTAGAATGCTGACACTGTCTTCTGCCACATTGTCGGGCAGCTTTGCGCCCACAATCTCCGCAGCGGTCGCCATGAAGTCCACCAAGCTCACGAGTCGGTCGCTCGTCGAGCCGGGACGGACTTTCCCGGGCCAGCGCACGATCAGTGGCACGCGATGCCCGCCGTCCCAGATATCAGCCTTGCGTCCTCGGAAGACATGGCTCGGGTTATGCCCCTTGGCCAGAAGCGCCGGGAAATCGGACTGCGGGGCGCAGCCGTTGTCGCTAGTGAAGATCACCAAGGTGTTCTGGGCGAGCCGATGTTCCTCCAGAGTCCTGAGCAGTTGCCCCAGGCTGTCATCGGTCTGCATCACGAAGTCAGCATAGGGGTTTAGGCCACTGCGGCCTTGCCACTGCGGCCCTGGCGCGAAGGGCGCGTGCGGAGCATTCAAGGGCAGATAGAGGAAGAAGGGCTTGCCGGCCCGGGCATCGACCGCACGGCGGGCGATGAATTCAACGGCCTTATGAATGAACGTGGGGAGCACGTCCTCAACCTCGAACTCCGCTGCTGCCGGGCCGTGGTGTGTTCGGTTGGGTTTGCCCGGCATGATCGGGAAATCCTTCTCAACCGTGGGTGCGACCGTGACGCGATCGTTTTCGATGTAAGTGAAGGGCACCATGTCGAGTGACGCGCTGATGCCGAAGTAGTAATCGAAGCCGACGGCATTAGGCCCATTGGTAATCGGCTTGCCATAGTCTACGTCCCAACCTTCGGGGCCTTTTTCGACGTTGTCCCCGAAACCCGCGGTGCCGGCCTTGCGCGGCCAATCCATGCCCAAGTGCCACTTCCCGATGCAGGCCGTGTAATAGCCGTGCTGCTGAAGCAGCCGGGCAACCGTGAGCCGGCTAGGCTCGATCAGGTGCGGGGAAAGCCCGCCAAGGACGCTGCTTTGCAGACGTGATCGCCAATTGTAACGACCGGTGATCACGCTGTACCGGGTCGGCGTGCAAACCGACGACGTGGTGTGGCCATCCGTGAAACGCATTCCTTCCGCGGCCAGCCGGTCAATGTTGGGCGTGGCGATCTTTCCATCCGGATTGTTGCACTTCACGTCGCCGTAGCCCAAGTCGTCGGCGAGGATGAAGATGATGTTCGGCGAGGCGGCGCGTAGCGCGCTGACACAAGTCAGCATGGAGATGAGAACGAGAAGTAAATGTCTCATGGAACGGATGGATGCAATTCCTTTCGATTGCTAAACTTCGACCCACTGCCCGGGGACTGGCACCGGGAAGCGACCGTTGGCATCAGCCACGACCGGTGGGGAACTGTTTTCGTTCAGGCTATCAACTCCACCGGGAACCCATGCAAAGTTGGATGCCATGATCTGATCGAACGTAACTACCCGGCCCATGTGGATCGCGGCGCGCGCCATGAAGTCGGCCACCTGCGACATGGCCGCTTGGCGAATTTCATTGTGGCGGCGGCCGGTGCGGATCGCGTCAAGAAACACGTCCCATTCCGCCTGCCAGAGACTGACCTTTTCGCGCGGCGGCTCCCAGACGATGTTGTCTTGACTGAGCCGTTGATCCTTGTAGAGACGGGTGGTGGCGGCGTGGGTGTTTCCGGAGAATTGCGCGGCACACTTCGCACCGTGTATGTACGTGGCGAATTCATTGTGGCAATTAGGGAGACTCCGCAAGACGTAATACGCCTTCGTGCCATCCGCAAACGTCCATTCCGCGGCGTAACTATCCAAATTCTGCCCGCAATCAGTATTTTCGGCAGACCGCCCACCAACGCCGTGCGCCGAGACCGGCAACGCACCCTTGATCCAGCACATCTCGTCAACCTGATGAATGTCGGCCTCCGACCAGAGGCCGGCGGAGACCCAGTAGAGGTGATACACACTGCGGAGTTGCCAATAGATCGTGTTTTCACCTTCCGGTTTGCGCCCCAACTTGCCGAAGTCCTGCATTCGGCAAGCGCGCAGGAGCAGAATCTCACCCATGGCGCCATCGCGAATTCGCTGGATCAGTTCCTGGCGATTCTTCGAGTGGCGACACATAGTGCCAGCGGCGACTTTGAGGTTTTTCTTTTCCGCGACCTCCGCCGCCTTGAGCAGGCGTTTGATGCCCGACGGATCGGTGGCGAACGACTTCTCGAAAAAAACATTCACGCCTTTCCCAACGGCATACTCCAGATGCAACGGACGGAACGCGGCATGGGTGGTCAACAAGGCCACGTCACAGGGACGCAAGCAATCAATCGCCTTCTTGTAGGCATCGAAGCCGATGAACCGCCGCTCCGGCGGCACGTCAACCTTTTCCGAAGCCCACTTGGTGAGATTGGCATGAGAGGTGGCCAGCTTTCGCTCAACGACATCCGCCATGGCCACGAGTTTGACGGGACCACCGGGCGCGTTAAACGCGTTGACCACGGCTCCGCTTCCCCGCCCACCGCAGCCGATCAGCGCGAGACGGATTTCGTCGGTGTCCACCGCGTGTGCGAAGCGCGCCACCGGCAGTTGGCCTAGAGCAATGCCGCCTGCGGTCGCCGCCGATACTCGCTTAAGAAAACCGCGTCGGGAAACGGCTGCCCGAAACAACGGTGGTTGGATCGTCTTCATTTCGCTTTCTCCTTCGATGTAGTTCGTATCACTTCGACGACGCGCGCCACGATGGCTTCAAGCAGCCGTTTGCCTTTCTCCGCTGTCGCAAGCTCCGGATAGCCGACGCCACCGTGTTCGGTTTGCGCCTTCATGTCTGACGGAACGTACACACCACGCAACGCCTGCGGCTGCTGTGTAGCCAAGAGGTCATTGTGAATTTCGCTGCGCCGCACCAAGTCCGGACGGACAGCCAGCATCAGCGACGTCTCGGCCTCACAGGCGTGGCCGAGACTTTTCAGTGGACCTTCAACGATCTTCGCGATCTCGTCGTTGGCCACGTCCCAGTAGTTCGCGCCGCAGAGTTGCGCATCGGGAAACTCCATCGCAAGCTGGCGCAGCGCGAGGTGAAAACCGTCCTTGTTGCCGCCATGGCCGCTGAGCACGAACTGCCGCTTGAAACCGTGCCGGAGCAGGCAGCGCATCGGCTCGGCGACGAGTTTGATGTGCGTCTCATTCTCCGCGCTCAGCGTCCCCGCCATGCCGAGATGATGCAGCGACGCCCCAAGCCACTGCACCGGCAGCAGCAACACATCTTTCGGCAACGCCACCTCGACGCGGTCGGCGATGGCGCCGCACAGGATCGAGTCGGTGAAGAACGGCAGGTGCCGGCTGTGCTGTTCCAGCGCGCCGATGGGATAGACGACAAGAATGTCGCGTTTGAGTGTTGCCACCTCCGGCCAAGTCAGTTCCGCGAGTTTCATGGTTTTACCTTCAAAGGTTCGAGGTCAATTTTTCGATACAGAATCTCCGCTCCCTCCGTCTGAATCAGGATGCGGCCTTCGGTCATGCTACAATCTTTCGCTTCGTTGACCAGCGTTTCGTTGACGAAGTAGGTGAAATCGCCGCCGCGGACGATGGCCTCGACGCGCGTCCACTCGCCCATCGGCGACTCGACATCCTGTTTGCCGCGGAATCCAACCTCATCTTTCCAGTCGAGGTCACGTCCCCACCAATTCAGGCGCGTCGCCTCGAACGGTCGCAACTCGGCGTTCTTGTCGAACACCGGTTCGCCATCGCGGTCCTTACTGAAACGGGCGCTGGTCGTCGTCGGAGAAAACGTGCCGTCATCCTTCCAACCACCGAGCACAAGGATGTCACCGACCCCGCCTTCGATGATCTGCAATTCAACGCCCTTCATCCAAGGCGACTCGAACTTCCCCGTAAACTTTGACTTCGCGGACGCACAGTTACCCGGCTGTCCCGTGCAGTGCAGCAACAAGCCGTTGTCACGCGCCCTTTTCTCGCGCTTGCCCGATGTGTGGCCGGTCCAGCGAAACTCCAAGACCAACCGGTAATCGCGGTAGCTCTGTTTGGTAATCAGCCCGCCGTAACCGTGTCCGGTCACGCGCAACTGCGCTCGTCCTTTATCGTCCTTCTCCATGCGAAAGACCCGTTCTGGGTCACTGTTTAAGCCGTGGCCGACAATCCACGTGTCGAATTGCGCCAGACAGCCCGGCGAATCGTTCACGAGATGAATCGTCTGCTGTGGAGTAACAACCTCAACGGTCGCGGCGTCGGTAACAGAGACAGCCCACAACAAGGTTGCGGCGGCCAGAATGCGGCTCAGGTTCATTTGCTGGGTCCTTTCATAATGACTTTCAGTGCGATGTCCTTTTCAACCGGCGGCAGCTTGCAGGTGACGGTCTTCGATGCGCCACGATGAGCCTTCCTCGAAATCACCTTGCCACTGCGCGTGTCCCAGAATTCGACGTCATAAACACCGTCGCGATTCACTGGCACAGAGATCTCCGCACCGCGAATCGTCGTCGGCGTCTTGCCTTGATGACCGGCTTCGAACCAGTTGTAGAACCGATTCTGAATCCAAGCGAGAGTTTTCTCTTCGGATTGAAGGCAGAAACCCCGCAAGTCGGCGTGCGATACCACAGGCGTCGCCATCTCCCAGCGCGGTTTCGTGAGCGATTCGCCCTTCAGGTACTCGCGCAGCGCCGCGGCGTGGCACATCTGGTTTCGCTGGACGATGAACGCGCCGAGCCACTCGGTCCCGCCGACAGCGTTTTTCAGAAACAGGCTGATCCAGAGGTGATTATGGAACGAGATGGCTTCCGAGAACTTCCACCGCTCGCCCGTGAGATAGTAGAGCGCGCGTTTCGGCCCGAAGGCGTCTTCCGGTTTGGTCCATTCGACCATGCCGCCCTCGGGGTTGATGAGCGGACAGTTGAACTGACCGTACCTCTGCATAAGCTCCAAGCTCAACGTCACAGCGTCCACTTCCTTCTTGAAATACCAGTCGGGAATGATGATCGCGTCGCCGCCCTCGGCGAGCGAGCGCGGGCCTTCGCACATGATGTGCGGATGCTGGTACACGTCAATCGTCCGCACGTAGTTTTGCAGTTCCTTGATCCACGAGCGCACCATCAACGACGAGAAGCGCGATCCCGCCTGCGCCTCGTCACCGATGGCCCATACCAGCAGCGCCGGGCTGTCGCTCATCCGCGCGACGAAATAGCGGAGGTGATCGCGCTGCATCTCCAGCGCGCGCTCGTTGACGTACAGCTCCTCGACGCTTCCACACGGTCCGCCTTGGGCCTTCGAGTACGGAAGCGTCTCCAAACCGTATTTCGTGGAGCGGCACAGATCGTCATAGCAGGTCACCCAGTAGATGCCGAGCGCCTCCAGCGTGCGCAGCCGATGTTCGCATTTCCATGCGACGTGCTGGTCAATGTAGCCGCCCCGCGTGTAGAGCCGGCCAAAAAACTCCGCAAGACAGTAGTCGTAGTTGGATCCGCCTTCGGCCTTGCGGCGATAGTAGTCGTCGAGCCGGCGTGTGGAGACGTGGCGCGGATTGCCGCCGAAGATGTAGTTCTCGTCGCGGAACCAGCCGCTCGGTCCGATGCCGAAATACGACTCGCCGTTGTCGAACTCAAAGAAGCGGGAATCGGTCTTGCTCACGCGCAGAAAACCCTTCCGTTTGGAGTCGCTGACTTCGAGCTTGTGGTCGGGCGTCCGGCGAACACCGGTTTTATCCTGGGCCAACACGTGGAGCTTGTGAAGGCCGACTTCGCGCGGCCGGTAATACAGCCGCCACGGGTTGCACCGCTTCGGCAGTAGGATTTCTTCTGTTTCGCCGATGGCGGCGGATGTGAAGTCCTGCCAGAAAAACGCCGGCACCTTCTCGGTCTTTCCCGACGGCGTTTCCACAACCGCCTGCACATTGATTTGGCGCGGGTCAAACGAGTTGTCGTAGCTCGCAGCCAGCTCGACCGGAATCGTCAGCAGCTCGAAACGCTCCGCGCGCGGCGGCAGGTTGTCGCAGCGCACCGCCAGAGGCCGCTCATCGCGCGTCGGGCAGACTTCGTCGAGTTGAACGCGATGCGGACCGGCTGTCTTTACGGGGGAAACAAGAACCAGTTCGTCGTCGCGGAGGATGTAGGGCGGCGCCTCCATCGCGCGCAGTTCCGCCGGCGTAAAGGTCGTCTGCTGGCCGTGAGCGAGCAACGCATCCCCAAGGTGCAGGACGACGGACAACGGCCCATCTCCCGACACTGCAATGCCACCGTGTGCAGTCCTTTCGTAAGGTAAGGTGCGATAGAGGAACACGCGGCCCAAGACGCCGCCGCCGCGCGCCTGTGCCGAGTCGTTCACGCGCACCATCAGCAGGTTCTCGCCGCCAAAGCGGACTTGTGCCGTGAAGTCCACGTTGACCGGCTCGGGAACACGCGCGCCCCAGTAATACATTTTTCGCGCGAGGTGCGTTCCGTTGAGATAGAAGTCCGCCGCGTCGTCAATCGCCGTGCAGAAGAAGCCCAGCCGATAACCTTTCAGTTCGGACGGCACATGGAACCGCAGTCGCAGCCACGTGATTCTGTCGTTGAGTTCCGGGTGGCCGAGCGGTTCCCAACGACGCCCGACACGAATCGGCTTCCAACCTTCGGTCAAACTGATCGCCTCGCATTCGGTTTTCGCGCGTTCGGCGTCGCGCTTCATGTCGGCCTCGCTGCGGCCAAATCCAACCTTGGTCGTCCACTGCGCGTCTCTGGCGAGATACTCCCAATCCACTTGTCGCAAATCCACCAGCAACTTGTCGGTCCCAAACTCAACCGCCGCCGTCTCAACCGAAAACGACGCGATGAAGATCATGCACAACCAACCAGCGGCGAGAGCATCGCGGTCATTCAGTTTCATGTTCTCACTCCACCCAGACTAACCGCATCCGCATCGGTTGAAGCGAAACTGTCACTTTCCCGTCAGCGCAACTCAACGTCTCGCGGCTCAAGGCGTCGGTCGCGCTCTTTGCCGGCACGGCATGCAGCGTCACTTGCGCAGTCGCAGGTTGGTCGGCGGAGAGGTTCGAGACAACCAGCAACGCGCAGCCACGACGGGAATAGAGGCTGACCTTGACACTCTGCGGCTCCGCGGTTGCCAGCGGTTTCGTTTCCCAATACGGATGCCACTCGGCCTTGCTGACACCGAAACGCGTCATGACGTTCCAGATCGGCGACATTTTTTCCAGCGCCGCGACGCCACAGGGTCGCACGCGGACACCGTGCAGCATCGAGAACGCAAGCGCGTGGTCGTAGGTCCATTGCGGCGGACGCTCGTAGCATAGAAACTCGCACGGCACGCCGAAGTTGCGTCCCATGAACTCCGCGCGAAATGCGCCCAGCGGCAGCGCCTTCAGCGGATCGCCCGACAACTCGCCGCCGGCAAATTGCTCGCCATCCCAATACGTGTGGGTGAACGCCAGCGTCGGCGTCGCGCAACAAGTGCTTTGGTGGGCGCTGATGAGGCCGCCACGTGGATGAATCATGCCGTAGAGCCGTTGCATGAACTTCCGCACGGCGAAAATCGGATACGTCGGTCGCAACGCGCCGTCGGCGGCGCGGTAGCCGCAGCCGTGCCGTTCGTTGGTGCATCCCCACGGCTCGATGGTGCCGTCGAGATAAAGACCATCGAAGCCGTAACGTTCCCGCGCCCGCTCGATGCCGGCGGCAAGTTTGTCGGCCCAAACGCTGTTGTAACAGACCTTGAAGTCCCGCTGTTCCGGATGCCGATACCAGCCGGGCGTGATGTCGCCCCTGCTGTTCCGATACAGAATTTCGTCGTGCAGTTCCGCCCACTCCGGCGCGAGCGGCGAGAACTCGTAGCCGAAATAGACGAGCACTTTCATGCCGCGCTGGTGACACGCGTTGACGATGCGTTTGAACTCGTCCTCCGGAAACGTCCACGGGTAATTCTGGATCGGCGCCCAGTCTTCGTGGAACACCGCTGTTTTCGCGCCAAGCTCCGCGCCGTGGTCGAGCACGGCGAGCGGGTTGCGGTCGGGGAACGCGCGATGACAGAGCCACCATTCTTTTGGGACGGGCAACGTCGAGCCGACGCCGAGTTGCGGCACGTGCCAGATGCGCCACTCGTGGAAATCCTTCGGCCACGGTTTCACCGGCGTCGCATGGAACCCAAATGTATATGTCACCGGCAGTCGCGCCGTCGAGTCGAGCAAGTGCAAGCGCAACAACACCTCCCTGCCTTGGTGCACAACCTCGATGGTGCGATTCGTTACTGCCGGTTGCCAGCCTTTGTCCGACTCCGTGAACCAGCCCAGCCCGCTGTCTTCGCGGCCAAGCCACACGAACGGCCTGAATGACAGCGCAAGGCCGGTTTCCGGCAACTCGCCGCTGTTCTTCGCTTTGCCCCACTGGCCGGGGAAGTAATGGAACAGGCTCACACGCTCGCGTTTGAGTGGCACCTCCAGCCAGAGTTGTTCGAGCTTCGGCGTCATCTTGCGCTGCGGCAGCACGACGAGGTCCACGCGCATCAAGCCGTCAAACTCGATCCGCGTGGTGGTGTTGACGATGAGATCGTCGCCCGCCTGCCAGCCGGAAATGATGGCGTGTGATTTGTCGGCGCGAAACACAAAGTTGCCGCCACGCGTCCACTCGATCGGCTTGCCGCTGACTTTGCCGACGAGACGAACCGGCGCGGCCAGCGTTTCATTGTCTGCCGTGACAATCGAGTCCGGCAGCGCGCGGCTGAGCTTGTGCGAGCGTCCCCAGACGCCGACCTCGACGCCGGTCGCGTTGGTCTTCACCATCACCGGCGTCCACGGCGAGATCAACTCGATCGCCTGCGTTTGCGTGGCCGCCGCGATGCACAGAACAATCAGTGAACATTTGGATGATTTCATTGTTTCCTTTCCATGCACTGGTTCAGTTCTGTCAAGCTCCGGCGCAACTGCGTGAACATACAACCACAATCGCCAGCGATCGCCACCCAGTTCAAGCCGCGTTTGCGCCAAAGTTCAAAATTGCAATCGTCGAGGGCAGTGGCGGTGCCGATGATCTTGCCGGCTGCGCGAGCTTTCCGGCAAATCTCGTCCATCGCGGCGGAAACCTCCGGGTCGGCAATCTGTCCGAGCTTCCCAAACGACCCGGACAGGTCGTAAGGCCCGATGCAAATGCTGTCTATCCCCTCGACGGCCAGAATGTCGTCCAAGTTCTTCAGTGCATCCCGGTGTTCGATCTGGACGATCACGAGCGGTTCCCGTTCCGAGATTCGCAGGTACTCATCGAACGGCATCGCGCCGTAGCGATTGCCGCGACGCAGGCCGCAACCGCGGTTGCCCTTCGGCGGATAACGACAGGACGCCACCGCCTTTGCTGCGTCTGCCGCGTTGTTGACCATGGGGATGATGATGCCGGCGGGCGCGAGATCGAGGACCGGCTTGATCACGCCCCATTCGTTCCAAGGCACCCGCACCAGCGGCGCAATCCGCGCCGCGCGCGCGGCGATGACATGGCCGAGCACACACTCCAAGCTCAACGGCGAGTGTTCCATGTCAATCCATGTGAAATCACAACCCGCCTCGCCGGCAAGTTCGCTTACGGACGGATCGGTGAGCGTGACCACCATGCCGAGGCAGAGCTTTCCAGAGCTCATCTTCACGGTGAATTCCTTGATGTGATTCATAGTGGCTGACCTCCCACTTCGGCGATCCATTGCCGCGCGAATTCGACGCTCGGCAGGCCCATGTCACAAAGCGTGCTCGAGAGGAAGATGAGATATTGGACGCGTCCTTCGCGGAGCCATTTCAAACCGCGCTCGCACTGCAGCTTCATCAATTCAATCGGCATAGGCCGCTTGTTGAAGTAGTCCCACATGTAAAGGCCGAGCGCCTTGCGCGCAGTCTTCGGCGCAAGGGACTCCAGCGTCGCCATGCTCTCGTCGAGTTGACGCACTTCTTCTCCGTTCCACGTCCAGAGCGTCAGCACGTCGAACAGATCCAGAAACCCGGCCAGCGCCGGCTCGCAACCTTTGTAGCGTGGATGTTTGGGATCCAGTTCGTGCGTGTACAAGGTGACCCAAATCTCCATCGGCCGGCCCACGGTCTTCATCCGCTCGCGCGCCGACTTGAGTTCCTCGGGCATCACCGCTGGACGGCCCACCGTGCGGCCATCCGGTTGTTTCTTTGACTCAACGACGTAATCGTCGAGAAAGATGCCGCCGATGTTGGGGAACTTCTTGGCCAACGCCAGCACGTGGGGAAGCTCGCTCATTCCACCCTTGCCACCGCTCCCCACCACCGACCAGATGACTTTCTTCAACGGCTGGAACGCGATGGCGTATTGCTCGTATTCCGTCTTGGCGCGCCACTGCTGATTGCTCGGCAACGAGGGCAGGTCCCGGTTCCGCACGAGAATAAGATTCGGCACGTTGAGATAGAAAGCGCCTTCCGCCGGCGTCATGCGCGAGCCGCCGCGGAAGCCGCCCACCTCCATGTAATTATTGCTAGAGCCCGATGGCGTCGTGAAGATGCACAAACGATCGCGAACGGTGGTTTGCGGCCTCGGCGGCTCCGCGGCATGCCCCAACATCGCCGCTGCCATGCCACCACCGGCCAAGCCTACAAACATCCGTCGTGATAATGATTGTTGATTCATTTCGTGCTGTTCTCCTTTCCTGTCCTTGCAGTGGTTCACCTTATTCGGATGGTTGTTAAATCAGTTTTGTTGTGCCGCCCTTTTCGAGTTGGATGTCCATGCACCGTTTGTTCGTCTTCCAAGCGCCGCAGGTAAAATCCGGAATGCTGACAGGCGTTCCGTTATGAGCGACAGACCACACACTTGAGGGGATGACGGAACTCCATTGTGCCGCCTCATATACAGTCAGGTCCATCGGGATTCCGTTTCGCAAGCAATCAATAATCCGCCACGCCATCACGGTGTCCATGCCGCCGTGTCCGCCGATTTTCTTGGCCAAATCACCGATTCGACGCGTTATCTCCGGCGTGTATTTCTCCTCGATCTCCTTGAATTTGCTGTCTTTCTCCGTCAACCAACCTTTTTCGGGATCAACCGAGATCATCGGTTCGGGAAATCTTCGGGCAATCGCTTTCGTTCCGCTTACCTGGTGAATCCGGTCGTACGGTCGGGGAGAAATCATGTCATTCTGCAACATGACGGTGCGGCCACGTTTGGTCCTGATGATGCTGGTGTTCATGGTCCCGACAAACTTGGCGTTCACGAATTCCTCATAAAACGGATCCGCCTTCGCCAATTCCCGGGCGCGCGCTTGCATTAGAAAATCAGCACTGGAAAGAGATACCATGAAGTCAAACTGATCCCCGTGGTTGATGTCCATGATTTGCGCCATCGTACCCAGTCCATGCAACGGATACAAAGCTCCGTCTCGTTGGGCCCGGCACCGCATCCGCGTCATGTTCCGGTAGTACCCGTATTGCATAATCCGATCAATCAAGTGATGCATGTAACCGCCGTCGCCATGGATGATCTCGCCGAAAAATCCCTGCCTCGCCATGTTCAGCGTCAGCATCTCGAAAAAACCAAAACAGACATTGGTCATTTGAATGCAATGTTTTCTGGTTCGCTCAGAGGTCTCCACCAGTTGCCAGCATTCGTCAATCGTTTGCGCCGCCGGGACTTCCGTGGCCGCGTGTTTGCCGCTTTTCATCGCATACACCGCCTGAGGGGTGTGCAGATGCCAAGGGGTACCGATGACAACCAGATCAATATCGTCGCGGTCGCACATCTTCTTCCACTCCTCTTCATCCCCGGCGGCGTAGATTTCCGGCGAGTGTTTGACAGGCGCAGCCTTGTTGAGTGTTTCAAGAGCCATTTCAGCTTCTTTCGGCACCACATCGTTCAACGCTGTAAACCGCACGCCTTCGACCCGTGCCAGACTGCGGATAATCGTTCGCGCCCGGCGACCCGTGCCGGTCACGGCGACTCGCACCGTCTTCAACGGCGGGGCCGCATAACCAGACATGTTAACTATCTGCTTGTGCTCTTGTTTCGATGCAGGCGCATCGGAAGGAGAACGGTTGCCGCTGCAAGAGGACAACCCTCCCGCCATCATGCCGACGCCAACGATGCCGGCTGTTTTAAGAAAGTTCCTGCGATTCGTTTCCAGTTTCATCGTACTTCCTTGTTCAATAGCCACGTGCTGGATCCACCAAACCTTGCAGCGGTTCACCTTTGATGTAGTGCCGCAAGTTGTTTGTAAACCAACGCGTCTTTTTCTCGCGCAGGTTCTTGGTGAATCCCGCGCTGTGCGCCGTGAGCAGAATGTTCGGTTCACTCCACAACGGGCTGTCGGCCGGCAACGGCTCGACCTCGGTGACATCCAACCCGACCCCTGCCAATTGCCCGCTTCGCACTGCCTCGACCAGCGCATCCTCGTCAATCACACCGCCCCTGCCGATATTCACGATGAAATTGCCGCACGGCATAAGCTGGAGCTGTTCCGCGGAGATCATGCGGCTCGTCGCCGGCGTTTTGGGCACGGTGCAGACCAATGCGTTCGACTGCCGGAGCAAATCTGGAACACGATCAAGTCCCCAAAGGGTACGAACGAAATCCGGTTTGTTAGTGGGATATGCGTCCACCGCGATGATGTCCATGCCGAAGGCCTGAGCGCGAGACGCAATGGCGCGGCCAATTTTTCCAAAACCGAGGATACCGAGTGTCATGCCTTCGATTTCCGCGCCGCACGCCACCCGCCATTTCTTCTCCCGCTGAAGATCGCGTTGAAGATGCAGGTTGCGCACGAGGGCAAACAAGAGTGCCAGTGCGTGCTCCGCGACCGTGACGGTGATCGCGCCCCCGAGCGTGGTGAGCTTGATCCCGCTTCGTGCGAACGCATCATACAACATCGCGTCGGCGCCCGTGGAGTTAAGCTGAATCCAGCGGAGACTGTCGGCCTTTGGAAAATCTTTTTCCGGCAAGGGGCCATAGAGCACCTCGACGCCGGACAGGTGCTCCGCAAGTTTTTGGCCCGGTTCCAAAAACCGTAGGTCAACTTCGTCCGGCACAGAAGCGCGCAAGTCGTCATCGGAGGGAACATCGTCCCTCTTGCTGTCCTTCGGACACCATACCGTCACGAGTGTTTTGATCTTTCTCATGCTATTTCGGCAGCATCTGCGCGCACATCAGCAGACAGCGCGGCAGATGGAAGAAGCCTTTGAACATCGTGCCTTTGCAGAACATGAACGGTGTGCCGTCCGGCAACACATGCGGATACCACTCCGGGAACTCCGGGTCGCGAAAATGCTTCCACGCCCATGCATCAATCTTTTGGAACCAGTCGGCAAAGAACTCATCACCGGAGAGTTTCCACGCGTAAAGGCACGCGATCAACGCCTCGTTTTGGCTCCACCACGTCTTGAGATATTGCCGGCCTTCGAGCAGCGGCAAGCCACGCGCGTCCTTGAAGTAAAGGATGCCCCCATGAACTGGGTCCCACGCGTATTGCAGGATGGCGCGCGTCAGGTCGAGACAACGCGCGATCATCGCGCGATCGTTCACGCTTTCGGCGTATTGCATCACGAACCACATGCCTTCCAGCGCATGCCCCGGATTCAGCAGCCGGCCATTGCCAGAACTGAGGTCCGGTTTGCCATTGGCCGGCATGCTCTCGAACATCACATGGTGCTCGCGGCTCCAGAAATGATCGAGGACCACCTTGGTCGCCTGGTGCAAAACGGTATCGCAGTCCGTTGTTCGTAATGCCCGTTGAAGGACGAACAGCACGTTGATGAGGATCATGTAGTGCGCCAGTGACATTGGGCCGCCTGCCTCGGCCGCCGCAAAACCAGCACGATAGTTCGCCGTCGCCTGCAACGCGATTTCGCGGTAGCGGGGCTGCGGGTCGGCGCGATACAATTCCGCCGCGCCGATAGCCGCGAACGCATCAGTGAAAACCCCGTAGCTGCCAAATTCAATCAGACCGGGCGATCCGTCGCGTTTCAACGAAAAATAGCAATGCCCGTCGGACCGGAACGAATGCCGGCTCAGGAAGTCGAAGCCGCGCCAGGCGTGCTCCAGCCATTCCGGGCGCGAGGAAGGCGAGTTGTAGAGCGCGGCGAACATGAAGACCGCGCGCCACTGCATCCACAGGTATTTCTCCGATTCCAGCAGTTCGCCCTTGCGCCCCACCACACTGAAAAAACCGTCGTGTTCGCGGTCAATGCCGTGCTCGATCCAGAACGGCACGACGCGCTCCAGTAATTCGCTCTCGTACTTGTGACGAAAGCTTTTCATCTCACGGTCGCCCTGCCTGAGGAAACCGCCACAGTGCGTTCATGGCGCACAATTACACCGAGTCGGGAATCTCGTAGCCTTTGCGGTAGGAGTCCTTGACGCGTTTGGTGGCTTCGGGGTTGTCGAACGTGTTGCTCTTTGCATCGTAATTGAGCGCCACGTTGCCAATCTTGTGAGCGATGTTGCCCATGTGGGCAGTGACGTTGCTGGCGTGCGCGATGGAGATGTCGGCGTTCGGCTGCTTCCGGCTCTTCACGCAACTGATGAAGTTCCGGTAGTGCGCGTAGTCGCCGGCTTGGCCAAACACTTTTTCCACGACCTGACTGCTCCCCTTCTCCACGATGAACCCGCCACCGTGCCGGCCGAGAATCATGAAGAGTTCCTGACCATAGACCTCGATGCGGGTGGCGTTCTGCATCCAGTCCGGCACCAAGTTCTTTTTGCGGATCGCGTCAGTGCTCTTCTCCATGTATTTCGGATACTGGCTCATGTCGAATGTCATCGCGTAGGTGCCGAAATCCCATGAGACGTTGAGCACGTCGGGCACCTCGGAGTCATCGCCCTTGTGAACGTACCGGCCGCCGAGCGCGCGCACGCTCTTCGGCAAACCGGGATCGCTCATCAACATCAACGCCAGATCAATCTGGTGAATGCCATCGTCGGTCATGTCGCCGCCGCAGAAATCCCAGTACTGATGCCAGCCGCTGCCAAATAGGCGTTGGTGATACGGCCGCCACGGCGCGCGTCCAAGCCAGCGGTCCCAGTCGAACCCTTCCGGCTGCTTGCCGGGTTCGCCGAGTTTGAAGGGCGAGCCGGTCTTCAGATTGAAGACCTTGACCAGACCGATCTTGCCGAGCTTGCCGCTACGGATGTAGTCGCGCGCGATGTGATTGTATTCGGTCGAGCGGTTCTGTGTGCCAACCTGCACGATCCGTTTGTATTTGGCCGCCGCCTCGACCATCTTGCCGCTCTCCCAAATACAATGCGAGTGCGGCTTCTCGACATACACATCCTTGCCGGCTTGGCAGGCAAAGACCGTCAACGGTGCATGCCAGTTGTCCGGCGTGGCGACAATCACGGCATCAATGTCTTTTGAATCCAGAACCTTTCGGTAGTCCTTCTCGAACTTCGGCTTCGTCTTCTGGCTTTCCTTGATGAAGTCCGCCGTCCGAGCGTATCGCTGTTCGTTGAGGTCGCAGAGCGTCACGCAATTCGCCTCCGCCTCCTCGATCATCATGCGGATCACGAACGTTCCGCGTCCGCCGCACCCGATCATCGCCACATTCACCCGCTCGTTAGCGCTGCGGACGTTCTGCGCGCGCAACGTCGTCAACGCACCGAGTCCCACCGCTACTCCCGCCGACTGCCGAAGAAATGTCCGTCGTGAAATACTTGTGTTCATAGTCTCTCCTTTGTTGTTCATGCTAGTCAATCTCGAACGGTTGCTCAAACAAATTCCATCCTGCCCGGTCGAACTTCCCATCTGCCGGCACGAGCTTGCGCAAGAGAGCCGCTGTCGTCGTAAGAGCCAATGCGCCGGATTGAGCGGATTGATTCTTCGACCAGACGCAGGCGGCGGTGTAGTGCAGCACCGGGATGCTCTTGGCGAGATGATGCCACGTCGTCATCAACACGCCGTCGCTCTTGTTCACGACAGCGGCCTTGGACAACGCACGAATGTTCGCCGTCGAGTTCCACGGACACGCGATGGTTTCGAAGCCATGCTCGCGAAAATGGGCCAGCGTAGGGACATCACCCGTCACACCGTAATGCCAGTCATTGATGATGATCTTGCGCGAAATGCGATCCAAAGCCAGATGTGTCGGCAGCGTCGGTGTGCCATTGGCCGAAAAACCTGTCGGCCACTTCGCGCGCTCCAGCAACGGGTCGCCCCACATCATGGCGCGACGCCCACGCTTCTCGATGTGCGCCGCCAAATTGTTGATGTGCTCGGCGAAAAGCTGCACATGGTCGGTCTGACGGCACCGGTCGCAGGTGGCGTGCGAGTACGCCTCGTCACAGCCGATGTGAAAATACTGTCCCGGTCCAGCGAATTCCATCAATTCATCGTGCACGCGCTGCAGCAGGTCTTGCGTCCGAGGGTTTGTCAGGCACCACGTCCAGCCGTCCGGCTCGAACAGCGGCGCCAGCCGCGGATTCTGGTCGAGCACGACATGACGCCCGTGGCGGACACGGCAAGACGTAGCGTGACCCCATGAGTTGAACATCGGGATGACTTCCATGCCCATGCTCCGCGCGATTCTGACCAGCTTACCAGCGTCCGCTTTCGTCCACGCGTCCGGCCACGACAATTCTTTCAATGCATCGAGCTTCAACATCCCCCAGAACTCCAGCACGACATGCGTGAACTTGAAGAACGCCGCCAGTCGTATCGCCTTCTCGATCATCAACGGTGTTGTCTCGTGGAAAATGCACAGGTGCAGCCCGCGAAACTTCAGCGCCGGCCAGTCGTGGATTTCCACGTGCGGCACGGCGAAGCTGAGGTCCAGTGGAACGGGCGTCCCGCCCGTTTGGGCCGCAGGGATTCCCGAATGAACAGGCGAGACGCCCGTTCCACTCGGTTGGAGGAGTTGGAGCAACGTGAACCATGCGTGACGCGCCGACGCTGCATCCACACTGCTGGCCGCGATGCCGGCATCGGTGGCGGCGAGCGCGTAGGTATCATTCGGCTCCCGCTGCGGCGGACGCGCGCCTCCTAGCGAAAATTCGCCGGGTTTCAATGCCGCGTCTTTGGTCACGTCCAGTTTCACCGCGCCGAATGTGAACCGTTGCCAGAGATCCTTCATCATTGCCGCGTCGCAGTCACCCCCAATAGCGAGCGTGACTCGTTTGCTCAAGCGCAACGTGCCGTCGCCCCATGCGACCTTGTTCGGATAAGGATGAATGGTGCGACGCGGCCAATCTTGTGCGGCCCACGCCGGGAATCTCAGCAGGAACAGTCCTGCCATCGAGGCGGATGTTTTCAGAAAATCGCGGCGAGAATGAAGTGGTTTCATTGTGGTTCCTTTCATTGTGCCCTTTCTCGAGTAACTCGCAGGGCATAATCGCTACGCAGTGAAGGACAATCCAGCGTCAAGCGGCCTTTAATTGAGGCACATGAGCTGGTCTGAAGGGTGTCGCCAGTGAGAGTGTTCAGCCACTCCACGCGATACTGGCCAGCTTTCAGTGGCGCGATGTCCAACGCCAAGCCGGACAGGACGGCAGGTTTCACTCCGAGTCGGCGTTTGGCCAGACAATGATCAAGGTGATGAATCCACACAAAAGCGCTTTCACCGGTGCCCAACCCGATCGCCAAGGCCGGGACATATCCGCTGCCGGCATAATTTTGGAATTTGATTGCTTCCACCTCGATGCGGTCTTTGCCTTGGGCGTCGAGGCGGATCGTGTGCTTCCCGGCAGGAACAGCAATGGAACACGCCTTGTCATAGCTCGTCCGCCAGTTGCCCGATTGCGCGATGCGGATTGACTCTTTGCCAAGGTCACGGCCGGCCGGCAACAGCTCGCGCAGAACTTCGCGGCCATCGAGTTCGATTCGTAGCGCGTTGCGCTCATCGCCCACCGACTTGCCGATCTGCACGGAGAACGTCCACTCGGCATCGGCGTCAACCACAAACGTAGGCGGATTGCGCAACTCAGGATGCGCGACGGGCGTGAACAGCAACTTCGGCACTTCGGCTTCGTTGGTAACGGTTCCGTCGCGGCCAACGACAAACTCGTTGGTTTGTGGGCGTGCAAACATGGTCATGGACGGAACGATGCACAGGTCTTGGCGCGGCAACGTCGCCGGTCGCCGGCAATAAGGACGGGGCAGCGACAACACCGCCAGACGGGAATGTTTCCAAGGAATCCCCTTCGCGAAATCGGTCAGCGAACGGAAGTGGGGCCAGAGTTGGTGACGATCCAGATATTCCCGCACGAACCACGGGATCGCCGCGCCACAGGCTCCGGACAGGAGCGAACCCCAAAGGCCGTTGTGCAGGTCAACCCCATCAACATCGCCGGCAACCAGTGTCACTTGCGTGTCGGGACCGAACTCGCCGATCAGAAACGGCGTTTGGGGATAGAGTCGCCGGGCAACGCCGGCGCGTTGATAGAAGACCAGACCGGAGTCGCCCGCGCCGTAATGATGCTCTTGGATGAGGTCCAATCCAGAGCTTGTCCAATGCTTTCTCGCGCGCGCTTCGTCCATGGGTGAGTTGATCGCGGTGCTGTTTGTCACGAGCCGGCGATGCGGATCGAGTTGACGCAAGTAATCCGCCATTTCCTTGCACCACGCATTCTGTTGCGGGAGCAACTCGCGGTGCAATTCCAATTCGTTCCACAATTCCCAGCCGAGAATCGCCGGCGAGTAACCCCACCGGGCCACCACATAACGCAGCCGTTGCCGGACGGCCTTGCGACAGGCAGCATCGGTCCAGAACTCGTCGGGCGTCCGGCACGGCCCGCCTGCGCTGATAAGGTAAAGATTGCTCTTCTTCTCCGTGTTCGTCACGCCATTGACTGAGGCATTGGCGTTGTCCAGACAGACCAGCACCTTGACACCTTGCTCCTCGCACCAGCGCAGAATCCGGTCAATCTCCTCGCAGACGCCTTGATGATAATACCCCAGCCCGCGGAAGCCGCTCGCCGGATCGGCGGGGTTCTCGATGCCGAACCACCACGAATCCAAACGCAGACGGATGAAGTTGCCTCCGTTGGCCCGCAACTTCTCCAGCGTGGCCAAAGCCCACGGCAACCGCTCAACCGGCAATGAACGCCCCAAAGGAGCGCTGTAAAAGAAATTGATTCCTAGCGGCACAAACGGCGTGCCGTCCTCATACTCCAACCACGGCCGGCTCGCACCAGTCCGCACGAAACCGGCAAAAATCGCCGGAGCCACGGGAATTTCCAACGTCTCGGCGCTGACTTCTGACGCGCCACTGTGCACGCGCAGTCGCAGCCGATGCTTGCCTGCCGCCGTGGGGATGAAACGGACACGGAACGATTGCACCCCATCACGTTCACAGAAAAAACCATTCAGTGCGCATCGCTCAGAGCCGCGTTCCAACACCGCTGTCACGGCGACTTGTTCCGTATCGAACGGATTCGCATAATGACCGGGCACCGCCACGCTCACCTCCACACACTGCCCCACCACCGGCCGCTGCGGCACGACATCCACCGCCTCGCCAGCGCGCGGGAAAAGCGCACCACACACAAACAGGACAAACAGTGCGCCGTCAATGACACCAGAGATTCTCACAGTTTCAATGCGTATGCTTTTTGTGCGTTCTTCCAAAAGACTTTATCGAGTGCAGTCTGCCCCTTGCCGGCGAAGAAATCCATCGCGATCTGTTGCACGCGGCTCAACGGTGCGAAGCGACCGCTCACCGGCCAGTTGCTGCCGTAGAGCAGACGTTCCGCGCCGAACAGTTTCCAGAGCACATCCAGCACCGGCCGGTAAAAGTCCGTCTGCGCCGGCGCGTCGCCATTGCGGCACTTGGTGCCCTCGACGAGTCCCGACACTTTCATGAACACGTTCTTGTGCGCCGCCAAGGTTTCCATCAATCGTCGCCACTCGTCCGGTGGTTCCTTGCCGTTTACTTCGGCATTCGCAACGTGATTGATAATCAAGCGCAAGTCCGGCACCTGCCGCGCCAGACGGTCGGCCTGCGCAACCCATGATGGCGGCGAATGCACATCGAAACAGAGGCCGCGCTCAGCCACAGCGCGCAAGTCTTTGACGACGGCGGGGTCTTCCAACGAAGCGCTGCGAGTGCGAACACCGCGGAATAGCGGGTTCGCGCTGAACCGTTTCAAATGACCAGCAAACTCCGGCGTGCCCAGCGGCAGGTTGCCAACCAGTCCAACGATGAACGGTTCGCGGGCCGCCAGATCGAGAATCCACTGGTTGTCCTCGACCCACGGGCTGGCCTCGACCACGACGGTGCCGTCAACAGGCTGCGGCACCGGCAACGCGCGGTAGTGCTGCGGCAATGTGGTGCGATACAGCAGTTCGTCATTCTTCGGCGGCCACGGCACGCCCTCCGGGCGTGACGGATCGAAGAAGTGAGTGTGTGTATCAATGATCTTCGCCGGCCGCGGCGATACCGGTTCCGCGCAGCAGACCGAAACCGCCAAACCGGCAGCGGTCTGGAGGAACTCGCGTCGCGAGGTCGCGGTACATCGAGTCAGCGCTCTCATGGATTCCAGTTCTTGGTCGGACCACGCATTCTGGCCATTTTGTCTGCCTCAGCGCAAGCCCCTAATGCGCGTTCGCAACAAAACCGTGTCAACAAGGCGCGAGCGGCGGCACGATCAGTTTGCCAGAGGGCCAATGCTTTGGCTTCGACTCGCGCTTGCTCCTGCACCAAACGACGCTCCATCGTCTGCCATGATTTCTGGACCGTGCTGATTCGGGTGTCATAGGATTCGTCAACAACTTGAGCCAGTCGTTTGAACTTCCACCATGCACGGGAGAAATCAGGTTGAAAAATCTCAGGCGGCGGCTCGAAGTGTTGCTTTAACGAGAGCAGTTGTTGGGGATCACCGCGCTGGCCATAAATCTCCGGCGTCGCTGTCACCGCAACGTGCCAAGGTGTCAGGACACTGATGTCCGGCCGTCCGGTCGTGCGCCAATACACACAGCCTATCTCGCTGGGCAGGTTGGGACGAAGCTGGAAGACGGCAGCCTCCTGAGTTGTTTTGCCGAAAAATGAAGCAACGCCGCCGGGATCGCGCAGCACTGCCATTACGTCGCGGACAGACAACCGCGAGCGCGGACGAACAGCGAAAGGCAGCGCTTGTTCGGGCGGCCATTGGCACGGCGCCCCTGAGATTACTTCCTGGCCTCGAAACTGTCGTTTCTCAGGCTTCGTGTGGTCGGGAGATTGGTAGGCCAAGCGGAAGTTGAATGGCTGTCCTGCCCCCGGATCAAACCAACCGCGTTGGACGGCGTAGCTGATCAAGTCAGGAGAGCCACGAAAGTTCGCTCGGTCGGCCAGATTGACTTCACCAATTACGTGACGAGCGGACAGGACAACTACTTTGTCGTCGGGCACGCGCTGCGCCACCCATCTCCGTCCCCTTACCACCTCGACGATCCAAGCTTCCCGCGGATCGGCCAAGATGTACGTCCTCCCTGAGTCGGCATAACCAAAACGCTCGACAAGTTGACCAATCAATTCCACGCCGTCCCTGGCTGACCGCGCCCGTTGCGCCACGAGACGGCGAAGCGTGTAGCCGATTCCGCCGTCGCGGATTTCGCCGCGGGCGACCAACGCATCGTAATCGTCTTCGCGCGACACGCACTTGATGCTCGTCACGGCCACGCCCCATTCGTTGAGATAGCCGTCGCTGTATTCAAGTCCGGGATTCTCGCTCCACAAAAAAGCCCAAGTCTCCGCCACAGGATCGAGTTGACCGCCGCGACCAAGATCAACCTTTTCACCGGCAGAAGGACGCAGTCGCGGGATTTTGCGAAACTCAATCACGCGGTCCAGAGCATTCTCCTCGTTGTGTCCCAATAGAACCGAACCATCAACCGATGCCAGACGACCGACAACGATCCCATCGCACGCCGACGCGGTCACCGCCATCATGGAAACCAGAACGACCCCCAGCACACCTTTGCAGAAACCAGTCGTGACGTTCATGGGCCTTCAGTTCTCCTTACGGCTGACAGCAGCCGGCGGTGCATCGTCCGCAAATTCGACGGTCTGCTTTTGGGAACCGAGTTTGATGGAACGGCTTTCTGCGCCTTCGACGCGCAAGAACGGTTCCACCGATGCGGGACACACGGTATCCTTGATGATGACATCAGTGTTGTTTACCAATCGCAACGCCGGGCCTTTGGCCGGTCGGATGTCCACTCCGTTCAATCGCAGTCCGCTGACCCAACTGGAGACCAACCCGCGCTTGGCTGTCACGGCCACATTCTCGAAACTCACGTCGCCTATCCGATTGTCCGGCAACCCGGCCAAGTCAATCGCCGTGTCCGCTTGTTCGCAGGTGATGTTGCGCAGGTAGAATCCGCGAAGCACCGGCTGCGCCTTGGTCGCAGGATCAGTCACCGAGCGGTCGCCATAGCGAAGCGTGATATCAACCGCTTTCATCCGAATCTTGCCCATCCGGACGTCTTGAACCCAGACGTTTTCCATAAACCCGCCGCGCCCCGGCAGCGATTTGATGCGCACGCCGCGATCAGTTCCGTCAAACTCGCAATCATACACAAAGACGTTGCGGATACCGGCCGACATTTCGCTGCCGAGCACCACGCCGCCATGACCGCGCTTGGTTTTGCAACGCCGAATGATGATGTTTTCGCAAGGACGCCCCACGCTCCAGCCGTCCTCGTCGCGACCTGCCTTCAAGCAGATGCAATCGTCGCCCGTGTCGAGCAGGCAATCCTCGATGAGGACATTCTTGCAGGAATCAGGATCAATCCCATCGTTGTTCGGTCCCTTGGCAATGATGCTGACCTTGCGGACAATGAGATTCTCGCACGTGACCGGGTGGATGTTCCAGGAAGGACCGTCGAGCAGCGTGAACCCTTCGAGCAAGACGTTGCGGCAATCAATCATCTGAATGAACGGAGGTCGCACGCCATCGGCTTCCGTGCCGAACACGCGCTGTTTGATGGGCAATTGTTTGGCCCCAGCGGCAAACAGCCGATCCATGCCCGGTTGTTTCTTCTTCCACGGCCACCACGCATCGCCTTGGCCGTTAAGCGTGCCGGTCCCGGTCACGGCGACATCCGTGCAATCGCGCGCGTAAATCAAGGGCGAATAGTTGTAGCAACGCACGCCGCCGCGCTGCATATAAACCACCGGCAGATAATCGCTGTAGTTCCGGCTGAACCGCAGTTCCGCGCCCTCGGCCACGTGCAATTCCACCTTGCTGCGCAAATGCACCGGTCCTGTCAGCCACACGCCCGACGGCACGAGAACGCGTCCGCCGCCGGCTTTCGCGCACGCCGCAATGGCGGCGGCAACGGCTTTCGTGTTGAGCGTTTCCCCGCCCGGCGCCGCGCCGTAATCGCGGATGTTGAACGTCCGCGACGGAAACACCGGCGCAGTCGGTATCGCCATCGGAAACGGCAGTTCCACTGCTGACACCGTCGGGACAAAGGCCGCGACAGACAAGAACATAACAAGAAACGACGACAATGTAGTCATACGAAGTTTACCAAGAGTGATTGAATCCCCCGCTCTACCGAGCCGAACCGGCTGACAAGTTCCTGTCGGATCATTTCCACCTCATGCGACGGAACGTAATCTGAAACGCACCGATACCGGCCTGTTCGCCGGCCCACGATGAACGCTTCCCGGTCGGAAGGAGTCATCTTCAAGAACCGATCAATCGTTTCCAGCATCCGTTGTTTGTCTGCGGGAAGTGTCCCGGCCACGTCCTCCAGAAGATTCATGATGTGGTCACTTTGCACGATGCTGGTCACGCCGTCGAGACTTTCCAGACAGGTTCGTATCTCCCGCACCTTCTCCTCTTCCGTAAGCGGCATCCACTGCCCTTCCGTCATCATGTCATGCAGTGGCGTGCCCGGCACCGGCACGGTGCTTCGGATGCGAATAAAAGTTGGATTGATTGCTACCAGCACCTTCGCCGATTCGACCGCGTGCTCTGTTGACAACTCGCGTCCACCAAGCCCCGGCATGAAATACTCCGACAATTCGATCCCGGCAGCCGCGACGTTGCGGCCGGCTCGGATCTGCTCGTCTTGCGTGACACCTTTCTGGACGAGGGAGAGAACGGCGTCGGAACCCGATTCCATTCCGATATGAATCCGGTTGAGACCGGCGGCGCGCAGCGCTTTCAATTCATCCAGCGACTTTCGGCTGACTGTTTTTGCCCGCGCATAGGAGGTGATTCGGTTGATGCTGGGGAAAGCCGAGCGGGCGTATCGCAAAACCTCCACCAATTGTTCCGTGCGCAGAACCAGCGCATCAGCGTCCTGCAGGAAGAGGCTTTGCAGGCCGTAGTGCATCCAGAACGCCATTTGCCGCTCGCAACCTGCATCGGCGTTGATGTTCACCCGCCGGCGAAGCCCGTCTGCGATAGCCGCCATCGCATCAATGTCCTGCTTGATCTCATCCACTTTGCGAATCGAGAACTGTTCGTGCTTATACACCGGACAGAACGCGCACTTGTTCCAGTGGCAGTTGCGGGTGATCCGGAGAAGAATGCTTTTGGCTTCGCTGGGCGGTCGTATCGGGCCGGTTTCAAAGCTGATCATCGTTCCACGCGCGTGTTTATTGAACTAATGTCCACAAGAAACCGGGTTCCTGGATACTTGCCGTATTCCGGAAAACCTTCGCCGAGATAGACCCACGTGGCAACGGGATGGTGTTCGACTTCCACCATGTCTTCTTCGCCCACGCTTGCGCGGGCGCGGTCACGCCACGTTTCGAGCGACACGGTTGTCCATCCGTCGGCTCTAACGTTGCCGCAACGTTTCTCACTCTTGCCGGCACAGAGGAATATCTGACCGGCTCTGGCAAGGAGCCGTGCGGGCTGGTTGAAATCCCCGACGGTACAAAGGGTATGCGATGCGCCTCGTTCAATCCGGAACCGGAAACGCAAAGCCACTTTGTCGCCGCGGTCGCGATCATTTTCGTCGAGGTCCACACCGACGGAGCCTTGATCGCGCACACACAAGGCCCGCAAGCCATCTAACGTCACCACTTCACTCCCACCACGGTCGTCTTCCGCCGGCAATATGAAATCCCGATCAAAAGCATCTTCATCGCGCGGGTTCATCCACAGCAGAGGCCGTTCTCTTGGTGCAACAACCGATGGCAGTTCAGGGCGGCCAAGTTCCTTCGCGAACTGATTATGAAGCCATCCGTGCTCTTCAGGGCCAAGTTGCCCACCGGCGTACACCGCAACAAAACGCATGTCCCCTGTGAAACCGCTCAACTGGCTCTTGGCGGGCCGCTTGCCACCGATGTGGGCGGTCGCACCGCTGAGCGATACCGGAGCTTGGAATCGCACAATGCTGTTAGTGCCGTCCACACAGAACAGCGCCTCGCCCGTCCGGTTGTTGACGGTCACGCCCAGATAGTGCCACTGTCCAGCCCGGTTCAACGGAAGGTCTGCGCCGAACTCCTGTTTCGGAGACGCCAAGTTGAGAACGGGCGTAACGACGCGCTGTTGACCGGCGGGAGAATCACTCACCTTGCTCCGCAGCATGATGACAAACCCCGACGACGGCGAATCTGGGCGCGTGTCGAGGATGACACCGGATGCCTTGGATTGAAGCCAGGCGCCGAAGCTGAATCCGTCTGCGCCGGGATTCACCGGTGACCGCGTGGCAATGCGCTGCTCCTTGATGAATGACCACGCGTTGCCAATTCGCCTGGGCCGGGCACCGGCCGACGAATCGTTGCTGCGGGGAAAGAGATAGTAGCGGCCCTGCTCCGGCAGCGGATTGACCAATGCGACACGAATGGATCGCGGGGCACCGTTGTTCTGCGTGTAGCAGACCGCCAGAGTATCGCCGTGCCGCCACATCTGCGGATAGGCCACCTCAGGCTCGATGCCCGTCAACGTGTTGCCCGCAACGAAGTCAATGCCGCTGCCTCGCGTGAAGAACAATGCCAGGTTGCGTCGTGCCGTGGCCCATGGATACAGCGCGCCAGGTGCGTCGTTGTGCACCATCACACAGCGTCGGCCCGTAAAATCGTCCTGTGGATGAGTCGCTGCCCAGACACCTCGCCCATCGAGAGGCACAACATGCATCCGCGAGCAGACGCTTTCCATCGGCACGAACCGGTGCGGCGCCCACGTTGCGCCGCCATCTTTGCTGAAGGACCAAAGTAAGTACTCTCCTGACGTTGGGCTGACGTGTCCCAATCCCCAGTTGGTGTTGTTGCGGGCGAACATCATCACGGTGCCGTCGGGTTGTTCCCACACCGTCGGTTCCCACTGAATCCAACTGAACCCGGGCGTTGTGCATCCCGGTGACAGCCGCCACGTTTTGCCATTGTCATCCGTGTAGATGACCGAGTTGATCTTCTTGCGACCCCACCAATCCTCGACTTTCGGCGGAGCATCACTGGCCCGGCCGCTTGTGGCGTAGAGTGTCACCGGCGCGAGCACGCGGCCGGATCGCAAACGATAAGGATTCTGTGTGGAAGCAATGTAATAGGATTGGCCCTCCATGTTCGGGCAAGCCAATCCATCCCATTCGAGACGACGATTGATCCATTTGCCATCCGATCTCTTGAGTCGCGAGAAATAAAGGCCGCGCATATCCTCCGTTCGCCCAGCGGAACCTCGGAAGTCGCGGACGCTTCCGCCTTGGTTCCAGATGCCCCACAACTCACCATTCACAAGCGCAAGGTTGGGTTGCCACTGATGCCCTTTCCCTGTTGGGTATCGCACGGGATTCTCGGAATGCTTCTCGCTGGAGAACGGCATTTCGATGGGTGACCACGTCTTGCCGTCGCGACTGGTGCTGAAGAAAACTCGCTGGCCGGGCGCGTGCTCATCCGGATGGGTGTTGCTGCCCCACAGGCAGAACCAGCGGTCCTGAAACCAAGCAATCGTGGCGCAATGGTTATACTTGTGCGGATGATCGCGCGCATTGATCACGTCGTGCCGCGTGACTGTCGGCTGATAGACCTCGTACGTTCGCCAACCATCGGACAACGCAGCCACGCACCATGTCGTCGCGAACAAGATTGCGGCAAATGTTCTCAATAATTTGACCCGAGCAATGAGACGAGCAGTGCCCGTGTTTTGTTGAGAGTCTGATTCAGGTTTTCCGCAGAACGCACCTGCTTCGGCGCCATCTTGGCCAGCGGTGTGTCGTAAAAACGATCCTGAATCGTTTTCTTCGATGCAGTGAACGACGCGGGGCGTGTCCACGGTTTCTTCGATGACGATTGCAACTGGCTGTTGACCCACTTCCAGTATTCGTCCAACTCCGCCTGATAGACGTAGCGGACCAATTCATACTGGTGCGCGCCGCGGCAATAGTTGTTCTCCGAGTTGCCCTTCAATGTCTGCTCGGTGTGCGGATTGATGCGCGGCTTGACACCGCCCAGTTCGCGGGCGCGTTCCAAGCGTTTCATCGTCGCGTGGAGCGAAAAGTCGTCGCTGAGCGCGAGCACATCGCCAAGCTGTTGCATCAATCCTTTGCTGACAGTTTCCATATTATCGTTGCCATGCCCGGCCTTGATCGCCGCACAACTGCGCATCAACGACGCCTTCAACGCGCGAGTGATGATGGTGCGCGTAATGTCGAGAGCGTCACGACGCCACAGTTCGTTCGCGTAGCCGGCTTTCGCCGATTGCGCGAGCCGCTCCAGAACCGCCGGCGCTTCGCGGAGCACAGAGGAAAGCCGTTCGAACTCAGCGGCATGAAGGCGCGCGCGTTCATCGGTGATGTTGGTGTATTCGGGGCTGGTCAGAATACGGAAGTGCGGATCCTGCTGCACCGCAAGTCCCATTGCCGGTTGGCCGGTGGCACGATGCGTGAAGTTATGCGCACCAGCGATAGGCAGGAACGACTGCCACGCGGCCTCCATGTTGGCCACGAGCGACGACGGATAACGACTGGCACAAAACCGGCCCACAAACGCGTTGGCGTCGAGTTGGTCTGGCCGCCAACCGTTGGCGGTGAGGTATTCCAACAACAGCGTATTGCTGTGCGAAATCTCTGGCCAGAGCACAAGCCCGACGCATTGCGGATCACTGACCACTTCGCTGATGCGCTCCTGCAAAACCCGGTAATTCTCGCGGACTTCGCTGTCACCAGCGTAGGCATGGAACACGCCGAACGTCCACGGGAACTTGCCGACCAGCCCCCAATCCCGGTACGTCTTGCGGTCGAGCATGTCGGAAGTGTATTCGAGCAGAATGGTGCGTTGCGGATCGAACTCGGCAAGCAATCGGTGCACGTCCTCGTTTTTCCACCAGCCCATCAAGTCCCAACTCGCAATCAGCAAGGGCGCATCCGGATAATGTCGGCGCAACACTTCTTGGATTTTGCGATAGCCGAAAAGTTTCAGACGGATGTCCTCTTCGTAGCTGGCGCTAAAACCGCTTCGTTCGGCCAGCCCGATGGTATGAAACATCCGCGGCTCACCAAACTCGCGAATGTGCGTCTCGGTCAACTTCCAATACGTGTCCCATGTCCGCTCATGCTCGGCGTCCCACACGCGATGCGTTGCACGTTGGTAACCGCTTTTCTTGTCGTGCATGACCGGCATATCCGGGTATTTCTCATAAAAACTGCCGGGAGTGTGTGAATACCAGTGCGTGATGGTCCCGGTATCTTCGGGATGAATCAGGCCGCGTTCGCGAGCGTAGGCGAGCACGCGCTTCCGGAGTTCGCCGCGATACTTCAGCGGCCAGAACGAAGTCCGGTCGTTGTAGGAGCGCAACTCGGCATCGGAATCCACGCCGTCCTCAGGCGGGTACGGCAGCCCAAACGCGCGTTGAAACAGATCGTCAATCCCGGTACGAAGCATGAAAAGGTTCAGCCGGTTCTTAAGCATCCAATCTATCTCGCGCTTCCAGTCCTCGAAGTCCCACAACTCCGCGTGAAACCGATGCGGCCCACGATGAGCGAAGTAACGCAGCCCGCGATACTCGAAATGCGGACGTTCAGTGAAATCACAGCCGGTCAACTCGATGCTCGCACGTTTCGGAATCACATCGCCATCCCAGAAGTATTCCACACCGGCTTTCTTGCGGAAGAAATCGTAAACCGCATAGATCGTCGAGCGTCCCATGCCGCCGGCAAGAATCAACAGGGTTCGGTTTTGTTCCGGCAGCGAGAGGATTCGATAGTCATCCGTGCCGTAGCGGATACCGAGATTCTCGATGCGCGCCTGCAAGATGAGGCGATGAACGACAGGATTCACCGCATCAGAGCCGATGAGCACGATGTCGCCGGCTGGCAGTTTCCCATCATCGCGCGCAGAACGCGGCTTCGCACCGGCAACCTTTTCCCACATCTCGCAGAACACTTCTCCGGCAACACGATAAGCAGGTTCACCCGCCGAAGGGACAATGACGGTGGGCGTTCGCGCCTCCGCTGCAATGGTGAGGGTCATGGCCACGACACCGACAAACGCTGCCAGCAGTTTCCGTGGATGCGCAGCTTTCATTGTCTCATGTTCCTCCAACCACCGGACACCAATCTGGCCGGTGCGGGTCTTGATGGAACCGGGCGTAGTAGTCGCCCTTTTCCTCATTGAGTTTCACGCCAAGGCCGTGGCCGACGATCCAGGTATCAAACTGCGTGAGACAATCCGGTGAGTTGTTGACGAGGTGAATCACCTGCTTTGGTGTGATGGCGGCAAATGCGAACGACGCCATCACTGGCAGGAAAACAACAAACGCGCACAAGCGTTTCATGGATTGCTCCGCCCCTTGATTTGTGTGGTCTTGGTCAGCCGCACGGGATTGATGCCGGGCAGCGTGCGAGCCTTTAGCCCAGAGAGTCTAAACTCTTCAACATTGTCGCAGACGATGGCGGGCCGATGATCGTCTTCCGCGAAGGTCAGGCGGATGTTGTCCATTACGACACCTTTCGCATGACGCACGAAGAAACCGTAGGCGGGAAGCGTGCCGAACAGTTTGACTCCCGGATAGCCCTTCTCGTTTTCCGGCACGTTGCGCTTCGCGTCCTCCGCCGTGCCGCCGCCGGTGAACTCAAAATTGATGTCGCACAGGATGACATTCTCGATGATCTGACCGGGCACGCCGGAAATCGCGTTGCCCAGACTGGAGATGCGCGTGCCCTGAATCTGGGAGAACATCACATCCTTGAGCGAGCTTTTTTTTGCCACGGCGTCTTTGCGGTAGGTCCGGTCGCGCGCACCCAATCGCAGGAGAATGGCGTCACCTTTGATGTTGCGCAACGTGATGTTCGAGAAATTCACACGCTGGATGCTCGCCCCGTCAACTGTCAACACGGCCAACCCCTCGCACCGTGTGTCGAAGACCACGCAATTCGCAACGACAATGTCCTCAAATCCTCCGGCTGACTCGGTGCCGATTTTGATCCCGCTGGCGTTGGAACTGACAACGCAATTGACAATCGTAATATCGCGGCAGGCCTTATCCGGCGACCAGCTTTTCAACACAATCGAGTCGTCACCGCTGTTGATGAAACAATTCGCCACACGCACCTGCTGGCAGTCAATGAGATCAATGCCGTCGTTGTTTCGACCTTTGGCGTCGGCAAAGCGCGGCTTCTCGATGTCGGGATTCTCACGGCTTTCAATCCGGAACCCGTCCAGCACCATGTCGCGACACTCCAAAAACGAAAGCGTCCACGAACCCGAGTTGCGAAACGTCACACCGCGAATCTGGACGTTTTCGCAGGCGACAAAGTGCAGCAGCCGGGGGCGATGATGAAAGGACGGCGAGCCATACGGTCCTTCCACCCACGCATCGCCGCTGCCGTCCACCGTCCCGCGCCCCTCGATGCCGACGTTGCGCGCGTCTTCGGCGTGCAGAAACATCTTCCCGGTGATCAGGTCGCCGGTGTAGCTCGGATGCCGTGATGGAGTGATGGAAAAATCGTCAACGTTGGTGCTGCCGATGAGCGTGGCGCCGGCTTCGATGTGCAGGATCACGTTGCTCTTGAACCGCAACGTGCCCGACCGGAAGCGTCCGCCATGCAGATACACGCGACCGCCGCCAGCGGTATGACACGCATCAATGGCTTTCTGGATCGCCACGGTATCGAGCGTTCGCCCATCGGCTTTCGCGCCGAACTGCCTCGGATCCCAACTGCCTGCTCCAAAAGCTGAAGCGGCTAGCAGAGCGAACAGAAATAGATTCTTCATTGGTCCTCCATTTCGCCTCAAGTTCCGCCGACAATCGGATACCAGTCTGGCCGGCGCGGGTCTTGGTGGAAGCGGGCATAGTAATCGCCCTTCTCCTCGAAATACTTCTCGTATCGGCGCATCTTCTCCTCGTCGAGTTTCACACCGAGGCCGGGACCGGTCGGCACGGCGATCTTGCCGTCCACATACTTCATCAGGCCGCCTTCAATGATGTCATCGGCCAGGAAATGATAGTGCGCGTCGCCGGCGACGTGCATTTCGGGGATTGTCGAGGCGGTGTGCAGCATCGCGGCCAGTTCGACGCCGAACTCCGCGCCGCTGTGCATTGCCACGCCGAGATTGAACGCGCGGCAGACCGCCACCAAATCTTTCACGCCACGCGGGCCTTCCCAGTAGTGCTGTCTCT
>CAZNOK010000024.1:0-34076 GCA_964574605.1 uncultured Verrucomicrobiota bacterium | reverse complement strand
GTGTATCGGCTGAAGGCGGCGAAGTGAAAATGTCAGATGTCAGGAGTTGCCCCCCAATGCCCCCAATGGCGCGGCCTATTCGGGTGGAGTTTGCGGGTGCGGTGTACCACGTGATGGCGCGTGGCAATGAACACCGCGAGGTGTTCCGCGACGACAAGGATCGGCAACGATTCCTGGAGACCGTCGAGGAAATGGTGGAACGATTCGGCACGCGCGTCCATGCGTACGTGCTGATGCCGAATCATTATCACGCAATCATTGAGACGCCTCTGGGCAATCTCAGCGGCGCGCTCGGCTGGTTGCAGGTCACCTACACGGTCCGATTCAACAAGCGTTGGAAACGCGTCGGCCACCTGTTTCAAGGCAGGTTCAAGGCTCAGTTGGTCGAGGCGGACGAGTACAGTCAATGGCTGGTGAAGTACATTCACCTGAACCCGGTCCGCCCCAAACAACGGGATGAAGTAATTCCCTCAGAGCGTTGGGAAGAGTTCGAGCAGTATGCTTGGAGCAGCCACCGCGATTACGCGGGTGTGCGGACGCCACCGAAGTGGCTGTCGCTGGATTGGCGACAGTATTGGGGAAGCGCGACGAAGGAAGCCCTCCGGGCGTATCGGCAGGATATGTGCGCGGCGTTCGGCAGGGAAGTCGAGAACCGGTGGGAAAACCTCCGCAGCGGCTTGGCTCTGTGCGGGGAATCGCTTTGGGAACGAGTGAGCAAGGCTGTCGGCAGCAAGAAGGGACAGGAAGAAGCGCGTTGGACAACCACTCAAGACCTCAAGCTGAGGCGCGAGCAGATTGCCGAACTCTTACAGAAGGAACCCGACTGGCGCGTGAAGATTTGGGCGCGCGTGAAACTCGGCGCGGAACGCCCTTCCGATCTGGCCAAGGAACTCGGATACCGCGACAGCACCGGAATCCTGCGCGTGGTTCAACGGTTGGAAGCGATGGCGGGAAAAGACGAAGACATCGCGACAAAACTCGCTGACTTGCGCAGCGCGTGCCGTGGCGGATCGGACAGCAAGTAACTGGCAACTTTATTTTGCGGCTTTTTTCGCGCGGTCGAGCAGTTCCTTGGCACGGTCGGCGGTGCGACGGTTCTTCGGCTGTGCTTTCTCGAGTGCCGCGGCAACCGCTGCCGGCTGTGTATCAACAATCTTCTCTGCAATATTAATGATGGTCATGCACGCCGTTTCTTTCAGGCGCGGCGTGGCAAGGAATGTCTCCGCCATCGTCAGAGCATCCACACACGGAGTCTGTCCGAGCGCCGACAGCAGCAACTGCCGCTCGTCGTCGCGCGTGATCAACGCCGCCGCTTCTTTCAGCGACCCGACTTTCTTTTCCGCGGGCGCATCTTGCGCGCCGATCAGACGCAGCCAGCCGCGCAACGCGAGAATCTTGAACTTCGCATCCGACGATGTCTTCGCGAGGTTGGCGAGATCCGGCAGCGCTTCCGCTGTCGGCCACTCGCACATCGAGCGCAACGCCGTGTCGCGCACCTCGGCGTCACTGTCGGACGTTGCCGTGCGAATCGCGGCCAGAGCCTTCGCGCCGCCGGCAACGCGCAACACGCGGAGCAACGCGATCTTGGCCGGGCCGGAAGATTTCGGCAACGCAGCGCAGAGCGCCTCGGACATCTCCGCGGGAACGGCGATACCTGACAACGCAATCGAGTCGTGTTCCTCGACCGTCTTGCTCTGCACGCCGTTGCCGGCATCGTAATCAATGCGCAGCTTCTTCGGTGTCCGGGGGGCGGGATCGCCGCCGAAGGTCTTGTTTGACGCCTCGATGGTGGACGTGCCGGATTTCAACAGCTTGGCAACTTTCGGGGTGACATCAACAGACTTGCCGTTGGGCAGATCGCCGTACATGGCCTTGATGATGTTGACGTTGACGGCGATCGATTTTGATTCGCGGGTACAAACGCCGGTGAGCGCTGTCTCGATGGAGTCGGCTTCGGCGGACGATTTCGCTTTCAACAGCAAACCGATCAACAGCGGGAACTCCTTCGCCCCGGCCAACTCGCCGGAAGCGCGGACCGCGGCGGTGCGAACACCTTCGTCGGAATCGCCAGTCGCCTTCAACAGCGCCGGCACAGCGCCGGCGACGCGGCGTTGGCCGACGAGGCTGACGCCGAGCGCGCGGATTTTCGGGTCGGAGTTGTCGAGCAACGCCAGCACGGCTTTCTCGGCTTCCTTGCCGGGCATGCTGACGAGCGCGGCTTGCGCGACAGGCGCAAGCTCGCGACCGGCGAGCGCGATTTCAACGAGCATCGGCACGGCGGACGTTTCGCGAAGTTGGGTCAACGTCTGGATCGAAGCCGCGGAGCGGATTCCGAGCAACGTCGGCACGACGGCGCGGTCGCCGCGGTCGCCGAGCGCGCGGATCAATATCTCCTGACGGTCGGCCGGCAGCTTGTTGATTGCGCTGGCGAGCGCAGCGGTCAGTTTCTTCTCGTTCCATTCGCGCGTCAGGCGGAGCGCGACGCCGAACATGCCGGGATCGTCGCTGTGAAGCAGTTCAACGACCGACGAAACTCCCTTGGCGCCACGATTGCGGATGGCACCGGCCATCGCGCCGACGCGAATGTGCGTTGGAATCGAGGGAGCGATGAGTTTTTCGTAAAGTTCCGGTTTTGTTCCGGCGGCGATGAGACAGGCCGCGGCAGTGGCCGGCAAACCTTTTTCGAGCGCAGCGAGAGCGTCGGGCGTGGCGATTCTCGCGAGCGCCGACGCGGCGAACGGATTGGGCAACAATGCGATGAGCGCGGGCACGGCTTTCTTGTCCTGTCGGACGCCGAGCGAATGGGCGATGCCGTCGCGTGTCCTGCCGGTCGTCTTGCCGAGCGCGTCGCGCAACGCTTCGTCAACGCTCGGGTCCTTGAGCGGTTCGAGCGCGTAGCGGGCCATGTGCGACATCTCGTCGTTGGTGAGCAACGCGGCGAGCGTCGGGACCGACGCTTTCGTCGCGCAGATGGCAAGCTGCCGGCAGGCGTCGGATTTCTCGTAGCGCGAGGCGGTACTGGATTTCAGGACCGCGAGCAGTTCGGTTTCGCCGGCGAAGGTTGACGTTACGGCGGCGAGGAGGATGGCGAGGATGATTTTTTTCATGGTGAGATTCCTTAGGTGGTGTACGGGGCGCGCATCGCGCGGGCGCGATAGCGGTTGGCTTCGGGGTCGTTGATGAACGTCTCGGTGGCGGGATCGAACTTGAGGTCGCGCTTCAGCCACATGCAGATGTTGGCGGCGTGGACGCTCGTCATCGAGTGGTGCATCACGCTCGGGTTCGCAACGGTCAACTGCCGCGAGCGGACGCAGTCGAAAAAGTTGCGGACGTGGTCGAGCGAGCGGCCGGTGCGCGCGACGTAGTCGGCGAGGATTTTCTTGTACTCGGCGAGCAACGACGGCGATGAGACATCAGGTTTCGCGTAGCCGTCAGCGGCGGCGACCCAGCCTTCGGGGCCGTCGAAACGTTCGCCACAGGAGCCGTGCCAGTGTTTGTTGCCGCGGGAGAGAATCATCTTCGTGCCGTTGGCAAAATGCGTGACCATGCCGTCGCCGGAATTGTTGTTGACGTATTCGTAAGCGATCGGCGAGAGATCGCCGGCGTCGAGGCCGGCCTGCGCTTGGGCAAATGTGTGGGCGCCCCATTCACCGATGCAACTGGTGTGAAAATCAAAATGACCGCGCCAGCCGCCTTGAACGTAGGCGGAGTTGTACGGACGCCACGGACACGGGCCGAGCCACGCGTCCCAGTTCAACTCTTCCTTCGGCGGTTCCGGTTCCGCCGGCAGCCAGTCGGTGCGCATCTGCGCGGCATCCCACGGCGCGATGTGCGCGTAGGCGGTGTGCACTTTTCCGAGTCGGCCGGTGCGCGCCATCTCGATGCAGAAAACATGGTTCGGTTCGCTGAGGCGTTGCGTGCCGGTTTGGTAGATGCGACCGTATTGTTTCGCGGTCTCGACGACCGCGCGGCCCTCGGCAATGGTCATGCAAGATGGTTTCTCGCTGTAAACGTCTTTGCCGCCGCGCATGAGCGTGATGGCCATGAGCGCGTGCCAGCGGTCGCCGGTCGCGGTGAGCACGCCGTCAACATCGGGACGCGCGGCGAGGAACTCGTGGACGTCGCTGTACATCGCGCAATCTTTCGTGCCGTACTTCTCGTCAATGGCGGCTTTGACCTTCTCGCGTTGGTCCATGCGGATGTCGCAAATGGCGACGAACTGGATGTCTTTTTCCCCCATCATCCACTTGAGGTCGTGGCCGCCGCGGTTGCGGATGCCGCAGCCGGCCATGATGATGCGCTCGCTCGGCGCAACGCCGCCGCCGCGCCCGAGAGTGCGCGCCGGCACGACCAATGGCGCCGCCACGGCGATACTGGCGGCTTTGAGGAATTGACGACGACTGAATGATTTCATCTTTCTCCTTTAGATTGTCCACGGCGCGCGCATGGCGCGCGACCGGAACCGGTTCGCTTCGGGATCGTTGATAAATTCTTCGTTGGCGGGATCGAGCTTCATGTCGCGCTTCAACCACATGCAGATGTTGGCGGCGTGAACGGTCATCATCGAGTGGTGCATCACGCTCGGGTTCGCGACGGTCTGTTGGCGCGAACGGATGCAGTCGAAGAAATTTCGCCAGTGGTCGAGCGAACGACCCGTGCGGGCGACATACTCGGCGATGACTTTCTTGTACTCAGTCAACAGCACCGGCGACGAGGCTTCGGGTTTCGCATAGCCGTCGGCCGCAGCGGCCCAACCTTCTTCGCCGTCGAAACGTTCGCCACACGAGCCGTGCCAGTGCTTCTTGCCTTGCGACAGAATCAGCTTTGTGCCATTCACGAACTGCGTGACCATGCCGTCGGCGGAATCGTTGGCGATGTACTTGTAGAGGACCGGCGACGTGTCCGACGCGTCGAGGCCGGCTTGCGCCTGCGCGAACGTGTGTGCGCCCCACTCGCCGATGCAACTCGTGTGAAAATCGTAGTAGCCGCGCCAGCCGCCCTCGATGTAGCGTTTGTTGTACGGACGCCACGGACACGGGCCGAGCCACGCGTCCCAATCCACTTCGTCTTTCGCCGGCAACGCTTCCTCCGGGAGCCAATCGGTCTTCAAACCGGCGGCGGTCCCGCCAGAGATGTGCGCGTAAGCGGTGTGAACTTTTCCGAGCCGGCCACTGCGCGCCATCTCGATGCAGAAAACATGGTTCGCTTCGCTGAGCCGCTGCGTGCCGGTTTGATAGACGCGGCCGTATTGCTTCGCCGTCTCGACGACCGCGCGGCCTTCGGCCATCGTCAGGCACGACGGTTTTTCGGTGTACACGTCCTTGCCCGCGCGCATCGCGAAAATCGAGGCGAGCGCATGCCAACGGTCGCCCGTCGCGATCAACACGCCGTCAATGTCGGCGCGCTCGGTGACGAACTCGCGGAGGTCGCGGTACATCTTGCAGTCTTTGCTGTTGTATTTGCTGTCGATCATCTGCTTGACCTTCTCGCGTTGGTCTTTGCGGATGTCGCAGATGGCGACGAACTGGACGTCCTGTTCTCCCATCATCTTGTTCAAGTCACCGGCGCCGCGCCGGTGAATGCCGATGCAACCCATGACGATCTTCTCGCTCGGCGCGACACCGCCGCCGCGTCCGAGCACGTGCGCCGGAACGACCAGCGGCATCGCAATCGCCGCGCCGGCTGCTTTCAGAAAGTGGCGACGGGTGAGGTTCAAATTCTCCACGGCTCGCGCATCGGGCGGGAACGCAGACGGTTGACTTCGGCGTCGCCGATGAATTCATACTTGAGCAGATCGAACTTCATGTTTCGTTTCAATTGTTCGCAAATGTCGGCGGCCAGACAGATGGCCATCGAGCGGAGCATGACTTCGGGATTGGCGATTGCCTGCCGACGCGACCGGACGCAGTCGAAGAAATCCCGCATGTGGTTCAAGGAGCGTTGCGTCCGTCCGACGTATTCGGCGAGCACCTTCTTGTATTCGAGCAACAGCGTCGGCGAGGAGACATCGGTGGTCGCGTAACCGTCGGCCGCCGCAGTCCATCCTCCGGGGCCGTCGAATCGTTCACCACAAGAGCCATGCCAGAATTCGCACTTCTTCCAAACATCGCCGGGGATTCGGTAGAGCACCAACTTCACCCCGTTGGACAACCGGGTCATGAACGTCGCATCCGGCCCGGCATACTCGAACTCCATGGAGGTAACGTTCGACATGTCGAGTCCGGCCAACGCTTGGGCAACGGTGTGCGCGCCCCACATCGCGACATCGGTGGCGAGATCGTAGAAACCATACCAGCTTCCTCCGCCTCTCACATACGCGCTGTTGTACGGACGCCACGGACACGGCCCGAGCCACGCATCCCAATCCACTTCCTCCTTCGGCGGCAACGGTTCCTCTGGCAACCAATCGTAGCGTTGCCCGCCGCGCCACCGGCAGTCGGCGTAAGCGGTGTGAATCGGACCGAGCCGGCCCGTGCGTGCCATCTCGATGGCGAACACGTGATTCGGTTCGCTGAGCCGTTGCGCGCCGGTCTGGTAAACCCGCGCATACCGGCGGGCCGTCTCCACGACCGCCTGTCCTTGCGCGATCGTGAGGCACGAAGGTTTCTCGCAGTAAACATCTTTCCCTGCCTTCATCGCCAAAATCGCAGCCAGCGCGTGCCAGCGGTCGCCAGTCGCAATCAACAGCGCGTCAATGTCGGTCCGCGTCGCCAAGAACTCCCGAATCTCGCCATACGTCGCGCAATCCTTGTTGCCGTATTTGTTGTCCACGACATCCTTGGCGGCTTCGCGCCGCCGTTTCTGGAGGTCACAAACAGCGACGAACTGCACGTCAGTCTCCTGGAGTATCCAGTTCAAATCATGAGTTCCGCGGCCGCCGATGCCGATGCCGCCGGCGATGATGCGCTCGCTCGGCGCGACGGCCCCACCACGACCGAGCGTGCGTGCAGGAACCACTAACGGCGCGGCAGCGAGGACGGCTGCGCTTTTCAGAAAAGTGCGGCGGTTGATTTGCATAGGCAGGATAGTAACGTCGCTTCGACGAATGGCCAGACAAAATGTTCAGGCGGGTTGTTTGAGAAAGTCATTCACCTGCGCTACGGTGCATGGAGTACGATGGCCGATCAAACAGATGCTGCTTTCGAAGACTTGCTGGCCCGGTATCGTCGGCCAGTATTGAACTTCGTGTATCGCCTGCTCGGCGACGCGGCGGAAGCCGAGGACGTGGCGCAGGAGGTTTTCGTGCGGGCCTACCGTCATTTCGGCGAACTCGATCCGCGCCGCGAAGCCTCGCCGTGGCTGTTCACGCTGGCCCGCAACGCCGCCATTGACCGCTTGCGCTACCGGCAGCGTCATCCCACCGAGCCGCTGGATTCCGCTCCCGAACCGGCCAGCGTTTCCCGCGAGGTCGAGACCCGCGAACTCGGCGATCAAATCGCCGCTGCCATCCAATCCTTGCCTGAAGACCAGCGCACCGCCGTTGTGCTGGCCGAGTATCACAGCCTGAGCTACGCGGAAATCGCCGAGATCATAGATTGTTCCGTGAAATCCGTCGAGTCGCGCCTCTACCGGGCCAAAGCGACGCTACGCGAAAAACTGCGAGGGTTTCTTTAGCCAGTGACGTATCACTGGTTGATGAACAACCAGGACAACCAACTCCACCAGCTCCTCCAGCAATGGAAGGAGATCGAACCGTCACCCAATTTCGACGCGCAGGTTTGGCGACGTCTCCGACAGAGGAAGCCAACTTTTGCCGACTGGTTGCGCTTGTGGTTGCCACAACCCGCGTTTGCGCTTGGGGCAGCCGCTGCCGTCGGCGCCGCCATCGGCATCGCCAGCGGATGGTTCTCCGTCGTGCCGGACCGCGGGTTCGGGTTACTCGGACCCGACACGCTCGCCGGTAGTTATGTCCGAATCGCCCAGAGGTAAACCATGAAAACCACTCTCGCACTTCTTATCGTCACCGCCGCTGTGGCCACGACCGCGTTTGGTGTCGCTCGCTGGCTCCGGTCGCGTCCGCTCGCACTTCACGACCCCGCCATGCTCCGCCGAGAATTGAAGTTGACCGACGCGCAAGCCGCCGAAGTGACGAACCTCGAAGCCGATTTCCAGAAGCGTCTGGCCGACTGCTGCGCCACGCATTGCGCCGCGCGCGCCACGCTCGCCGAATCGCTCAACGACCCGACGAAGGCGGCCGATTGCTGCGCCCGGATGTGCGCCGCGCAAAACGATTCCGAGAAGGCTGCGCTCGACCACATTCTCCGCGTTCGCGCGTTGCTGACGCCGGAACAACAACAACGTTACACCGCGCTGGTCCAGCGACAGCTCAGCGGGCCCTGCACGATGAGGTTGCACCAGCCATGAAATTTGCCGCGCTCATCTTCCTGCTCGCCACGATGCCGATTTTCACCGGATGTGATCGCGTGGTGACTCACGAGGCGAAAGCGGCGCGCTACATCTGCCCGATGCACCCGCAAATCACTTCCGACAAGCCCGGTTCGTGTCCGATTTGTGGAATGGACCTTGTGCCGATTACAAAATCATCGTCGGCAAGCACCATCACCGTCACCCCCGAAACCCGGCAGCAAATCGGCCTGACGCTCGGCACGGTCGAGAAACGCGCATTGGCCCGCGAGATCCGCGCTCCGGCCCGGATCATGGTGGATGAGACGAAACTCTACCACGTCAACACGAAGGTGGACGGCTGGGTTGAGCAACTCTTTGTCGCCACCACCGGCCAGTTCGTCCGCAAAGGTGATCCGCTCCTGACCATCTACAGTCCGTCGTTGATGTCGGCACAGGCTGAACACCTCAGCGCCAGCGACGCATTGCGCCCGTCCGCGCGCCGCCGGCTCGAACTGATGGACATGACCGACGAGCAGATTGCGCGGTTGGAACGAACCAAGGAAATCAACAAGACGCTGACGTTGCATGCGCCCGCCAGCGGTTACGTCCTCGAGCGCAACATCGCCGCCGGCCACAGGCTCAACGCCGGCGACCAAGTCCTCGCGCTCGCCGATCTTTCCGATGTCTGGGCCGATGCCGACGTCTTTCAAGCTGATGTGTCGCTCATCAAAACCGGTGCGGCGGTCGAAGTCGTTGTGGGTGACCAGTCCTTTGCCGGCAAAGTCAGCTTCATCTCGCCGACCGTTGACGCCGAGACGCGCACGGTGAAAGTCCGAATGGAAATTCCGAATCCCAGCGCGAAACTCAAACCGGAGATGTGGGCGACAGCCCGTTTGAAGGTTGATCTTGGTGAACGCCTCGCCATTCCCGCAGCCGCCGTCATACGCACCGGCGAACGGGTTTACGCCTTCAAGGACGCTGGCGACGGCAAGCTCACGCCTATCGAAATAAAACTCGGCGCGCGCGCCGGCGATTGGTTCGAGGTACTCGATGGCCTCAAGGCCGGCGATCAGGTCGTCACGTCAGCGAACTTCCTCGTGGATTCGGAGTCGCAGTTGAAGGCCGCTTTGGCCGGAATGTCACAGCAATGATTCGTCGCCTCATCCACTTCAGCGCGCACAACCGGCTGCTGGTGATCATGCTCACGGCGGCGGCGGTCGCTTACGCCGTTTACGCGATGAAGAATATCCGGCTCGACGCGATACCGGATTTGTCGGACACACAGATCATCGTGTTCACCAAGTGGGACCGGTCGCCGGACATTGTCGAGGACCAAGTGACGTATCCGATCATCACGGCGTTGCTCGGCGCACCGAAAGTGAAAGCGATTCGGGGATTCAGCGATTTCGGGTTCAGCTACGTCTATGTCATCTTCCAAGACGGCACGGACATCTACTGGGCGCGGTCGCGGGTGGTCGAGTATCTCTCAAAGCTCCAAGGCCAATTACCGGCAGGCGTGACACCGGAACTTGGCCCGGATGCGACCGGCGTCGGCTGGGTCTTCCAGTATGCGCTCGTGGATAAGTCCGGTAAACATTCGCTGGCGGATTTGCGGAGTTTTCAAGACTGGAATCTCCGGTATGCGCTCCAGAGCGTGCCGGGCGTGTCGGAAGTCGCGAGCCTCGGCGGATTCCAGAAACAGTATCAGGTGACGGTTGACCCGGTGAAGTTGCAGGCGTTCGGCCTCGGCTTGATGGAGATCGCTGATGCCATCAAACGCAGCAACAACGAAGTCGGCGCGCGACTCATCGAGTGGAGCGGTCGCGAGTTCATGGTGCGCGGACGCGGCTACGTCACGGCAACCGACGACCTCGGCAAGGTCGTCGTGAAGGCGAGCAAGACCGGCACGCCGGTGTTGTTGCGCGACGTGGCCGACATCGCGCTCGGCCCGCAACTCCGGCGCGGCGTCGCCGACCTCAACGGCGAAGGCGACACCGTCGGCGGCATCGTCGTGATGCGGCACGGTGAGAATGCGCTCAACGTCATCGAGCGCGTGAAGGAGAAGCTGAAGGAGATCAAGCCGTCATTGCCGGAAGGCGTCGAGGTGTTGACGACGTATGACCGGTCGGAGTTGATCCAGCAATCCATTGATGGGCTGAAACACGATCTCATCGTCGAGATGATCATCGTCAGCGTCGTGATTCTGTTCTTCCTCTGGCACATCCCGTCGGCGCTGGTGCCGATCATCACGATCCCGGTATCGGTGGCGCTGGCGTTCATCCCGATGTATTTCATGGGCATCACCTCCAACATCATGTCGCTGGCGGGGATCGCCATTTCCATCGGCGTGCTGGTGGACGGCGCCATCGTCGAGGTCGAGAATGCCTACAAGAAACTCGAACGCTGGCAGGAAGACGGCGGCAAGGGCGATTTCCACGCGGTGCGGCTGGAGGCGTTGATGGAGGTCGGGCCGAGCGTGTTCTTCTCGCTGCTGGTGATCGCGGTGGCGTTCTTGCCCGTGTTCACGCTCGTCGAGCAGGAAGGACGCTTGTTCAAACCGCTGGCGTACACGAAGACACTCGCGATGGCGCTCGCCGCAGTGCTCGCCGTGACGCTCGACCCGGCGGTGCGAATGCTGTTTACGCGGATGAAACCGTTCAAGTTCTGGCCGCTGAACCCGTTTGTCGTGGGCCGGTATTATCCGGAGGAAAAACATCCGGTCAGCCGCGTGTTGTTCTGGCTGTACGAAGGGCCGTGCCGGCTGGCGTTGCGCTGGCCGAAGACGGTCATCGCGTTGGCGGTGCTCATCGTGGCGACGACGGTGCCGGTGTATTTGAAACTCGGCCACGAGTTCATGCCGCCGCTCAACGAAGGCACCATCCTCTACATGCCGACGACATTGCCCGGTCTCTCCGTCACTGAGGCCGCCCGGCTGATGCAGATTGAGGACCGGATTCTGAAATCGTTTCCCGAAGTCGTTAGCGTCCACGGCAAAGCCGGCCGCGCCGATACTGCGACCGACCCGGCACCGTTCTCGATGATGGAGACGGTCGTCCAACTCAAACCGAAGTCGCAATGGCGTCCCGGCATGACGTGGGAAAAACTCATCGCCGAGATGGACGCCGCGCTCCAGCTTCCCGGCAACGTCAACGCGTGGACGATGCCGATCAAAGGCCGCATCGACATGCTCTCGACCGGCGTCCGCACGCCGGTCGGCATCAAAATCCTCGGCGCGAACCTCGACGAGATTCAGCGCATTGGCGAACGCATCGAAAATGTTCTTCGGAACATTTCCGGAACACGGAGCGTGTTCGCCGAACGCGTCGCGGGCGGTTTCTTCGTGGACATCATCCCGAAGCGCGAAGAGTTGGCCCGGTATGGCCTGACGATTGACGACGTGCACATGGTGTTGATGAGCGCCATCGGCGGCGAAACCATCTCGACGACAATCGAAGGCCGGGAACGTTACACCATCAATCTCCGTTACCCGCGCGACCTCCGGGCTGAGTTGGACCAACTGGAACGCGTGCTCGTCAAAACGATGATGGGCCGTCAGGTGCCGCTCGGCGATCTTACCGACATCAAGCTCACCACCGGTCCCGCAATGATCCGCGACGAGAACGGGATGTTGGCCGGTTACGTTTTCGTGGACATCGCTGGGCGCGACATCGGCGGTTACGTCGAGGAGGCGAAGAAAACGGTGGACGCCGCGAAACTCACGCCGACCGGCTATCACCTCGTCTGGAGCGGGCAGTATGAGAACATGCTCCGGGTGCGCGAACGGTTGAAGATCGTGGTGCCGGTGACGCTCGCGCTGATTTTCCTGTTACTGTACGCCAACACGAAGTCGGCGTTCAAGACGTTGGTGGTGATGCTGGCCGTGCCGTTCAGCCTCGTCGGCGCGGTGTGGCTGTTGTGGCTGCTCGGCTACAACGTCAGCATCGCCGTGTGGGTTGGCATGATCGCGCTGGCCGGGTTGGATGCGGAGACTGGCGTCTTTATGTTGTTGTTCCTCGACCTTTCATACGCCGATGCAAAACCGCGCACCTTGCCGGAATTGCACGAGGCAATCATTCATGGCGCGGTGAAACGGATCCGCCCGAAGCTGATGACCGTCGCCGCTGCGACGATGGGCTTGATGCCGATCATGTGGAGCGTCGGCACCGGCGCCGATATGATGAAACGCGTTGCCGCCCCGATGGTCGGCGGTTTAGTGACATCGTTCATCATGGAATTGCTTGTTTATCCGGCGATCTACTTACTCTGGAAGCGTCGTACGACGTTGATCCAACAACAACTTACCGGTCCCTGCACAATGCGGATTCAACCGGCAAGAAACTGAAAGGAGTCACCATGAAACTGATCACAGTATTGGCAGCAGCGCTGATCTTGAGCGCCTCATCGCTCTGGGCAGCCGATTGCGGGAAGAAGACCTGCGGCTGCGAAAAGCCAGACGTCAAGTGCACGTGTGAGAAGTGCGCCTGCAAGAAGGATCAAGCCAAGTGTTGCTGCAAGGACTGCAAAAAGCCTTGCACGTGCAAATGCGACAGCTGTCCCAACAACAAGAAGTAACCTGGCGTTCGCCATTCACTCCACACCCGGCAACACCCCGTTGCCGGGTGTGTTGTTGATGGTGCAAACACGCTCGCCTGCCGTCCTCTCCCGTTTACTCGGTGCTGTAATAGTCATTTACCAAAATGGTTCATGTGAACCACTTTTGTAAATCATCTTAGTGGGGATAAATCAGAGCCGCACACTGCTGGAGCAACGCACGACGGCTTCGTAAGGCGCGTTCACCGGCATAACGCTTGGGCCATAACACCCGCGGCAGGAGAGGGTCGAATGCCAGCGCTGCCCGCCAGAGGCCGCGTTCCTCATGCAGGACAGCCACAACGTCAGGGGCGGACGCCGACGACTTCAGACGTCGTCGGGCCGTGTCAGCAAAGTCTTCATAAACAGCGTAGTTGCCGCGGAGTTTCTCAAATGGCCACGCAGCATTGACCAATGTGGCGTCCGAAAAACCCGGCGCGGCACGACATTCCAGAATTGTGAACGAAGCGGCATCCTCACGAAACCCTCCCAACTGTTTGGCAATTGCCGTCACGGGATCTGGGGAAATCCACACGCTGTCCTGCAAGTAGCCGAAGCCGTTCCGGTGCAGCCAACGCACAAGGGACGAACGCAAATGATGATGCTCCATCGGCAGGTCGAAAATGATTTGTCGCCACCACCCATCCCAGGGGCGACTCCAAAGTGTTTCCGGATCGCGTCCACCGAGCGCGGCGATTCGACCTGTTTTGGTCAGGCGCGCTACCCAGCCGGCTTGTTGTTGCTGTCGCAGCATGAACTTCTGGGCTTCCAAGTAATGCATGCGCTGCAGCAAACCGTTGCGGTACAACCATTGTTCATAGTCGGGCGCGTCTTTGCATCGATAGGGAAACAGGACATGATCCAAACCGTACAACATCAAGGTCAGGATTTCCTCTGCCGCGATAGCGTTCTTGTTCAACCTTGCCACGCCGCAACCCTAACGAATTCATTTCTGCTTGTCCAGAAAATCATTTACAACACTGGTTCATGTGAACCACTTCTGTAAATTGTTTCCAGCATGGATCTTTTGGCAGGGGCTGCAACGAAAGCGCGCGTTTAGGAAACGCGCACCTTGACGACCACTTTCGTCACGGGTGCGGGCTTATCCAGTGCGGTGCATGGCATGTGGGCGTCCTCGGGAAACAGAATCACAAACCAACCGGCCGGCACAGTCACAAAATCGCCCTCGCCTTTGTAGAACGCGACATCCCGGCTATCGTCGTATGGTTCGCTCAGTTTCAGGCGGTTGATGTTCGCCCAGCCGATCCGCTCGATGCCGGCGGCAACGTACTGGACGTCAATGTATTTGCGGTGCGCTTCCCATTTGCCCACGGATTGCGGCTTGGTTTCGTACTGTTGGACGAGCGCGTACACTTTGTCGCCGTCCAAGTCGTGGCGGCCTATCTCGCGTTTGGCTCGCACCGACGCCAACGCCAGCGCGATTCGTTCGCCCAATCCGCCATAGAGCGCGGCATTCTCGATTCGATCAATAATCATGGCTCCTCAATAGCGCACTGAAATCTCCTTTACAAGGCAGAAGTCACCGCTACGCTGGCGCGCATGACGATTCGATTTGGCATTCTCGGCGCCGGGAAAATCCTCGCGAAGATCGGCACGGCGTTCGGCGTGGCGCGCGGCGTGAAGCTTGTCGCCATCGCCAGCCGCGACGGCGCGCACGCCGAGGCCGCGGCCCGGCAATACGGCGCAACGCGGGCGCACACCGGCTACGAGGCGTTGATTGCGGATCCGGAAGTGGATGTCGTCTTCAACGCGCTCCACAACGGTCTGCACTGCGAGTGGACGGTGCGCGCACTCGAAGCCGGTAAACATGTTCTCTGCGAGAAGCCGCTCGCGTGTTCAGCCGTGGAGGTGGATCGGATGTTCACCGCGGCGCGCGCGCATCGTAGGCAATTGATGGAAGGGTTCATGTATCGGTTTCATCCGCAGATGATCGAGGCGTTGCGTCGGGTGCGTGGCGGCGAACTCGGACGATTGCTTCACATCCGCGCCAGTTACGCGACGCGCGGTCGCGAGCCGGGAAATCCGCGTTACTGGCCCGATGCCGGCGGCGGGGCGTTGAGGGACATCGGTTGTTACTGCGTGAACGCGTCGCTCATGTTTGCCGGAACACAGCCGGAACATATCGCGGCGTAGGCGCGGTTTGCGAACGGCGTGGACATGACGTTGAGCGGCGCGCTGGATTTCGGCGGCGGCTTTGTGGCGCACATATTGTGCAGCTTCGAGTCGGAAGGTGTGTACAGCATCGAGGTCATCGGCACCGATGCGAAGTTGGTGGTTCCGAATCCGTGGCTGCCGCCGGGTGGAGTAGGGGAGATTCAGGTAACGCGCGGCGGTCAGGCGGAGGTGGTGCGATTGGCGGCGCCACATCCGTTGTCGCATTTCGCGGCGGAGATCGAGCATTTTGCGGAATGCGCCCGCGAGAACCGCGTGCCGACGATGGTGACGGAGGCGGATTCACGCGAGAACATGCGGGTGATCGAGGCGTTGATGAAGTCGGCACGTGCTGCGTGAAAGTGCTTGATTCGTCACGGCTTCTCCCTATATTGGCGCGCCCAAGAGGTCCAGACCATGGCCAGGACTGGCCATAATGGTTCTTGATTACGGACGGCGTTTTTATTACAAGCCCCCCCGTCATTTCAGTTGCCGGCGCTTGTGTGTGCGGCGGCAGGATGTGAGTTGAGAAAATAAGAAGGAGAAATAAAAATGTTGCGAGTGACAGATAAACAAATGAATAGTTGCAAACGAGCGGTCACCTCCACGATGAGGGAGTGGCAGGGGATGTTCTTGGAGAAAGGCTGGGTCATCGCGAACCACAAGCTGGTTTCGTTCCACGCGGCCTTTATTTCCTCGGTGTTGAGTGTCCCGGCGGATGTGGACAACAAGTTTAAGACGCTGAAGTTCATGTTTGTCAGCGGGGAAACCATCATTTCCGCGATCATCGTTTACATTTCGTGGCACGTGGGGATTGCTCTCCATGAGATGGGACACTACGTGACCGCGGCCCGCTTGACCGCGCTGAACAAGGATTCGCAGGAGGCGGCCGACGCGCTGAAGACGCAGGGGTTAATGGCGAAAGTGTTGTTTTATGTAAAGGCTTTCCTGACGATACCGTGGGGCAAGTTCAACGGCGTGAAGAAGGACGAAGGCAACTTCGCTCCCGACGCTCCCTACAACCTCGCCGTGGCCGCGTCCGCACCTCGCTGGAGCGGTTACTTGGCGATGGCGACGTTGCCAGTCGCTGTGATTGGAATTTGGGCGGGGCTGCACTTCGACAACGACATCGCAACCTACATCGGCCGGTTCTTCCTCGCGCCGGGCTTGGTCGGATTGTTGGATCGGTTGCTTGCTGACCACGGCAAACTGAAAGAATTCACAACGCGCGAACGCATCGCCGCGGACCAAGCCAAGCTCGCAGCGGCCGCCATCTCAAAAGAAAGCTGGCTGTCCCGCGTCGGCGAGGTCAAGAAGAAGCTGTTGACCACGCGGATGCAGACCGTCACGCTCAAGGACGGCACGACCGTCAGCACGCCGTGGCAATTCCGCAACTGCGCGATGGGCGGACGCCATACCGAACGCGAATACCCCGAAAGCAACATCAGCATGCAGGAAAGCATGTTCATGCCGCTGTCCGCGAAGACCTTCGAAGACGCACAGGAAATGACCGTCAAGCTCCAATACCGCCTGAAGGAAATCATCGAGTCCGCTCCCGGCGCGAAAGTCATGGGCGTCGGCCTCGAAGGCGGCATTGCGCCATACATTGACAAGGAACCGCAGGACCGCGTGCCCGAACAACGGATGTGGCGGTTTATGAAACAGGCCATTCTCGATTGCCAATACGTGCCCGGCGTGGATGTGGCCATCGCGCTCGACCCGGCCGCCTCCGAGCTGGAGAACGCATACCGCGAGGAAACCGGCCAGTTGGATTCGATCGGCATGTACCGGTTCTGGCGCGACAAGAGCCGCGTGGACATGAGCCGCGACCAGATCCTCGATCTCTATCGTGAGGCGATGGAAAAAGACGGCATTCCCGTGCTCTCCATCGAGGACGGTTTCGGCGAGCGTGACCACGACGGCTGGAAGCTGTTGTTGAATGGCGACCCGAGCCGGGGCGTGAAGGGATTGGGTGACATCATCTTCGTGATTGGCGACGACTTGGTCACCACCAAGGATTCAACCATCGAGCGTTGCGCGAAGAACGGCGAAATCAACGCCTCCCTCATCAAGGCCAACCAGATCGGCACGTTGACCGAGACCGTGTTGGCGATGTTGACCTCGCTGGCATACGGCGCGGAGTTGGTGGTGTCGCACCGCTCGAAGTCGCCGAACGATCCGTTTGAAGCGGACATCGCGACGGCGATGGATGCGCTCGGCATGAAAACCGGCGGCGGCGCCAACACGGAACGGTTGCAGAAATACGGTCGCGTGATGGAAATCATGGCACTGGCCAAAGTCGGCCAGCGGCCCGTCACGCCCGTGGAACGGCAGGAGATGGAGAAGCACCTCAAGGACTTGGTGCACACATTGACCGGCAAGGACGGCGAACTCGTATCGAATGCGGCTGACCTCGACATCACCAGCCTGCTGATGCGGATGCTGGCCATCGAAGCCGTCAACGGCACCGAGGAAGCCACCAATGCCGGCATTCCGTCCGCGGCGGCCACGCTGGTGTTGGGGCGCTCCGGAATCATCCGGTTCAAAGGCTCGACCCCGCTCGGCACTTCGGCTGGCACAGATGAAGCGATCCACTATGTGGACAGCATCATCCTGCCCAGCAAGATCACGCAACGGCATCCGGATATGTTCAAGGACGCCGGCGACGGAACCATGCGGTTCAAGAAAGGATTGGAGTTCACGGCCGTCCAAGCCAAGAACGATCCGGAGTTGCTCAAGCTGTGGCACCATGCGAACCGCTACGAGGGCAAAGGTTGCATGGACGCCGTGGCGCACATCGAAACGGTGCTGGCCAAGGCGTTCACTGGCAAGCGGCTGCTGGAACTCGGCAGTCTGCTCGACGTTGACCGGAAGCTGTTGGCCCTTGAGAGAGACGAAGCGGTCGCGACGAATCGTCTGGCGGCCAGTGCGTCGGCGGACGATCAAGTGCGCGCCATGCAGCGCAAGGGCGTCTTGGGAATGAACGCCATCCTGTCCGTGTCGCTGGCCTTGGGCCGTGCGATTGCGGCGCGGGAAGGCAAGGAACTCTGGCAACTGATCCGCGAGATGGCGGTTGAAACCATGGCCAAGTTTGTTGCGGCCAACACCAAGGCGGCCGACAAGAAGGACGTGGCCGCGCTGAAGCGAATGAAGTTCCCGGAACTTCGCGTGTTGTTCCAGGAGACGTCGGCGCAGGCCATCAAAGAGAATCGGGAAATCTTCGGATTGCTGCGGCAGCAGTTGCCGGTTTATCCCGTGAACCAAAAGTGAGGAAACCCGCCGTGCACGGCGGCACAATCTAGGTTGTTCTGATGAATTGGCGCACGTTCTGGCTGTGGCTGCAATCGCTGGGATACTGGGTATTCCTGGCGATTGTGGCCGCAGGTGCCGTGCTGGTGTTTGTCCCGCTGTGGCATCGCCAGTACGCGTTGCAGCGCGAGAACCGCCGGCTTGAGGCCGAGGTGACGCGGCTGGAGGCGCTGGAAAAACAATACAAGAGCGAGATCGAAGCGCTGAAGACCGACCCGACCTACGTTGAGCGGGTCGCCCGCGAGAAGCTGAATCTGGCAAAGCCGAACGAGACTATCTTCCAGTTCCCGACCAACTCCGCGCCGCGCCGGTAGAACCCATGTTCACCTTGCGAACATTACTGGAGGGGAAATGGCCGATTCTGGTGTTGGCCATGTTCCTTATCGCCACGCTGGTGTGGTGTCCGTGGCGCTGGGCGCCGATTCTGCCTGCGGCGCTGCTGGTGTTTGTGTTTTCATTCTTTCGTGACCCGACCCGCGCGGTTCCCGGCGACCCGAAACTCATCGTCGCGCCAACCGACGGCAAGGTGGTCGAGATCAGCACCATCGTCGAACCGCTGTATTGCAAGGGCGAGGCGAAGATGGTCGGGATTTTCATGTCGGTGTTCAACGTCCACGTCCAGCGCGCGCCGGTGGCGGGGCGGATCGAAATGGTCCGGTATTGTTCCGGCAAGTTTCTCGATGTGCGGAACCCGGTCGCGGGCATAGTGAACGAGAACCGGTTCATCGGCATTGCCGGCGCGGACGGCGCGCGGTATGGTGTGCGGCAGATTGCGGGATTGATCGCGCGGCGCATCGTCGGTTGGGCCGGCGAAGGCGCGAGCCTGACAAAAGGCGATCGCATCGGTATGATACGGTTTGGGTCGCGCGTGGATTTGTTGGTGCCGGCGGACGTTGAGGTTGTCGCCAAGATTGGCGATTGCGTGAAAGGCGGTGTGACGATTGTTGCCAAACGAAAATGAATTGAAGCCCGCGCCGGAGAACGGCGACAGGGTGAAGATTTACCTGCTCCCGAACCTGTTCACGGCGGGCAACCTCGCGTGCGGATTCTTTGCGTTGACGTGGATGTTCAAGTACGACCCGCCCGACACCGGTTCCGAGCCGATTCGCCGGGCGATCTGGCTGATTTTGGCGGCGTTCGCGTTTGATTTCTTCGATGGCCGCGTGGCGCGCGTGACGAAAAAGGAATCGCCGTTTGGACGCGAGTTCGATTCGCTGGCGGACATCGTGAGCTTCGGCGTGGCGCCGGCGTTTTTGGTGTACCGGATCGTGTTGCAGGAGTTCGTGAAGACGGGCTGGATGGTGGCGGCGATTTACCTCGTGTGCGGCGGCATTCGTCTGGTGCGATTCAATCTCTTGTCACAGATGGCTGGCAAAAAAACGAGCCACGATTTTGTCGGGTTCCCGATTCCGTCGGCGGCTGGCTTGGTGGTGAGCGTGACGATGCTGATGATGTCGTTGCGGGAACACGAGCACGTGCTGGGCACGTGGCGGTATGTGCTGCCGGCGCTGATGTTGATCTTGTCGTGGATGATGGTCAGCAACGTGCGCTACCCGACCTTCAAGACGGTGGAGTGGACGCTGCAAAAATCCGTGGCGGCGTTCGCCGCGTTCGTGGTGGTGGCCTTGTTGTTGTTCGTGCACTTCCAAGTGACGCTGGCGTTTCTGTTCGTGGCGTACCTGCTGTATGGTTTGGCGCGTCCGTGGGTGAGCAAACGCTGGCGGCACGAGATCGAGGAGGAGTCCGACGAGGATTCCGCGGAAAGCTGAGTCAACGTGGGCGAGTTTCGACATCTGGCGGTGGCGTGGCTCGCGGGGTCAGTGACGGGCTTTGTCGTGTGTCTTCCGATCGGGCCGGTGAACCTGACGGTCATCAACACCGCGCTGCGCAAAGGTTTTTTGCATGCGTTCCTTGTCGGTTGCGGCGCGGTGTGCGCGGACTTGGTGTACGTCTCGCTGGCGCTGGCGGGGCACGCCACGCTGCCGCGCGACCCGCGTGTGTTGACGGTGCTGCGGGCGGTGGCGGTGGTCGTGGTGGCGGGGTTGGGCATTCGCAACCTCCTGTTAAAGACGGAGAAGTTCGAGGCGCGCTCGGAAGCCGTCGCGGAACGCGTGGACGAACGCTGGCATCATCCGCGCTCGTTCCTGCTGGGATTTCTTCTGCCCATTACGAACCTCGGATTGTTGGTGTTGTGGGCGACAATCGTGACGGCGCTGGACGCGCGGGATCTGGTGGACTTGGACAAGCGGGTGAGTCGTTTGCTGTGCGCCGTCGGCGTCGGCATGGGCGCGAGCAGTTGGTTTCTGTTGATCGCGTGGATCGTGTCGCGGGCGCACAAGCGGATCACGCCGGAGGCGCTGGCGTGGCTGGCGCGCGGCTGCGGCGTCGTGTTCCTGATTTTTGCCGCGCTGCTGGTGGTGAACCTGATCTCGCCGAGGATTTGAACCGATGCGCGCGCTCCTGATTCTGTTGTGTGCCCTGCCGGCGGTCGCGGCGGAGAAACTGAACTGGGACAACGACAATGAAGTGATGGAGTATCTGAGCCGCATGGGCACCCAGTTGATCGAGAAGAAAGTCACAACGCCCAAGGCGACGCTGATTTCTCAGTTCAGCCGCAAACAATGCCGACTCGATCTGGCCGCAGGACGCGCCACTGTCCAAGAGCCGTCGGAGTTGTACGCGCGCGCCCGCTCCAGCGTGATTGCGGTGGTGGGATTGTACCGGTGCCGGAAATGCGCCAAATGGCACGCGACGACCGCCAGCGGATTCGTGCTGGGGAGGAACGGCGTCGCCGTGACCAACTGCCACGTGTTGAAATCCCCGGACCCGGACACGTTCATGGCGATGACCATCACGGGTGACGTTTTCCCCATCAAGGAGGTCCTCGCCGCCAACGACGCCGACGACCTCGCCATCGTCCAGCTAGCGCTTCCGCCGGCTGTCGCGTTGACGCCGTTGCCGCTGGCGGCCGGCGAGGCGGCGGCGCCGGTCGGCACGCGCGTCAGCGTCATCAGCCATCCCGAGCGCCATTTCTACATGTTGACCGAGGGAATGATTTCGCGTTATCTCGACTGGCGGCAGCCGTCGGGCACCGTCAAGCGCGTTGCCATCACCGCCGATTTCGCCGTCGGCTCCAGCGGCGGGCCTGTGCTCAATGCGCGCGGCGAAGTCGTCGCCGTCGTTTGTGCCACGCACGCGGTCTTCTCCGGCAAGGAGCACGACAAGCGCGAACTGCAAATGACGCTGAAACTGTGCGCGCCCGTTCAACGGCTGCGGGCGCTCGTGGCGCCCTGAACGCTGCGTTGACTTGCAGGCGCGCCCGCCGTAATCTCTGCGTCCATGGCGCAAGGCAAACCATCGTTGTGCGCGAGTCTCTGGAGACAAACGCGGGACTTTTTCGACCGCGATCCGACCGACCTTGATTCCTACCGGCCCGTGTTGCGCTGGCTGCACACGGCTTGGTTGTTCTGCCAGCAAGTCATCCTTGGTTTCATTGACAAACGCGGCCCATTGCGCGCCGCGGCGCTCTGCTACACGACGTTGTTGGCGCTGGTGCCGCTCTTGGCGGTTGTGTTCAGCGTCTCGAAAAGTTTCCTGCGCGAGTCCAGCGCGACCGTCGCGCCGCAACTCATTGACATGATCGTCGCCAAGGTCGCGCCGCAACTCGAAGTGTTGCCCGCCACCGGCGCGACCAACGTCGCCGTCAAGGCCGGGCAGGTCAAGGTTTCCGACGATGCGCGTCGCGAAGTCGTCCAAAGCATCCAGCAGTTCATCGGCAACATTGACGCTGGCACGCTGGGCGCCATCGGCACCGTGGCGCTGATCATCGTGGCCATCCAGTTGTTGATGACCATCGAGCAGACGTTCAACGACATCTGGGGCGTTTCCAAGGGCCGTTCGATCTGGCGCAAGGTGATCTACTACTGGGCGTCGGTCACGCTCGGGCCGCTGGTGTTGCTGACCGCGCTCACCATGACCGGCAGCGCCGAGTTCGCGGAGACGCTGGGCAAGTTCGTTCACGTTCCGTTTCTGGAACGGTTCCTGTTCAAGGCGATTCCGTACGCGATCCTCTGGCTCGGCTTCGGCGCGCTCTACGGCCTGATGCCCAACACCACCGTCCGCTGGTGGGCCGCCACCGCTGGTGGCCTCGTCGCCGGCACGCTCTGGCAACTCAACAGCATCCTCAACACGATGTACCTGTCGCGCGTCGTCACCTACAGCAAGATCTACGGCAGCCTCGGCATCATTCCCGTGTTCCTCATTGGCATCTACTTCTCGTGGCTCATCGTGCTGTTCGGCGCGCAAGTTTCGTTCGCTGTCCAAAACCATACTGCCTATCTCCAGCAGCGAGCGAGCGAGCGGCTCGACCAGTTCGGACGTGAACGCCTCGCCTGCCGGCTCGTGTTGCTCGTCTGCCGTCAGTTCCTCAACAGCGAGCCGCCGCTCACCGTCGAGGAAATCGCCCGCCGGCTTACCGTGCCCGGCTCATTGATCCTTCGTCTCACCACCCGACTGGCCGGGGCCGGCATTCTTGCCACCACCGGCAGCGAACCGGCCCGCATCCAGCCCGCGCGAATGCCCGACACCTTCACCGTGGCCGACGTGCTGCACATTCTCCGCACCAACAACGGCAGCCCTGCCACCGCAAGACGCGACAACGACATCGTCGAGTCGCTGCTCGGCGACCTGCGCGCCGCCGAGCGCGCCGCGACCTCCAACCTGCGTTTCAGCGACCTCGCCGCCCGCGTTGAGAAAACGTGAGCAGCAGTCACTTGAACTGGGCGGAGCCGCCAGACGCAATCGTGGTGATGGGCAAACGCCCCGGCCGCGATGGCGCGCCGCGCGAATTGCAGGCGCGCGCGGCGCTGGCCGTCCTGTGTTGGCGACGCGCCACGCGAAAACCGTGGCTGGCGTGTCTGGAAGGACACGATTTGCCGGGCAGCCGGTTGGCGGGCGCCGACGTGGTGCGGGACATGGCGTTGGCGGCGGGCGTGCCGGCCGGGCAGATCGTCGCGCCGGCTTTGACGAACTGCACGGCGCGCGAGTTGCGTGAACTCGCGAGGCTTTTGAAAGAACGGCAGGCGAACCGGGCGTGGGCCATCACGCACCCGTATCATGCGCGGCGCACGCAATGGTATTTCCGGGCAGCCAAATTGCCGGTCACGGTGGTGGCGTGCACGCGGCAGACGGCGGCGCAGTTGGCCGGGACGGAAGCGGACGCGTCGTTGTTGCGGTGGATTGACGCCGGGGAGGTGCGAGGGCTGCCGCTGTTACGGGAACGGCTGGTGGAAACAACACTCAGCGCACTGCACGCGCTCAATCCCGCCGGTCAGGTCGAGTGTTGGCTCGCGGACCGGGTGCGCGGAACGGAGACAGCATGACCACGACCGATTATCTTGTTGTCGGCTCCGGTCTGACCGGCGCGGTGATCGCGCGCTCGCTCGCTGATGCCGGGCGCGAGGTCCTCATCGTCGAGCGGCGCAACAAAGCCGGTGGCAACGTCGCGGACGAGTTGCATCCAAGCGGCATTCGTGTCCACACCTACGGACCGCACTACTTCCGCACCGACAGCGATGAATTGTGGGCGTTTGTGAACCGGTTCGGCGCGTTCCGCCGTTTCGAGGCGGTGGTGAAATCGTGGGTGGATGGCCGCCATGAGAATTGGCCGGTGGCCGCCGATTATATCGAGCGTGTCGTGGGCAAACGGTGGGAGCCGGCGTTTCGTGGGACGCCGACGAACTTCGAGGAAGCGTCGCTGGCGATGATGCCCCGGTTGGTGTACGAGAAGTTCGTGAAAGGCTACACGGAGAAACAATGGGGCGTGCCGGGCCGGACTCTGTCGCCGGGGCTGGCGCGGCGTTTCGAGGTGCGGGCGGGCGACGATCCCCGGCTGGTGCGCCATCAACATCAAGGCTTGCCGGCGGGCGGATATTCGGCGTGGATGAAACGCATGATCGAAGGAATTCCCCTGCGGCTCGGCAGCGATTATCTCGCGCGCCGAGCGGAATTCTGCGCGCGCCGGTTGGTTGTGTTCACCGGACCAATTGATGAGTTCTTCGGGTTCGACCTCGGCCGGCTCGCGTATTGCGGGCAACAGCGCGAACACGTTTATCATCCGGACATCGAGTTTGCCCAGCCGTGCGGACAGGTGAACAATCCGGATCCGGCGCGCGGAGCACACTTGCGGACGTTGGAGTGGAAACACATGATGCCGCGTCTGGAAGCCGCGCAGGTCCGGGGAACGGTCTTGACGCGCGAAACCGCGATGACGCCGACCGACCCGGACCGATACGAGTATCCATTTCCGGATGACGCCAATACGTGGCTCTACCAGCAATACCGTCGTCGGGCCGACGCGCTGCCGAATGTGCTGGTCTGCGGACGGCTGGGGGAGTATCGGCACTATGACATGGATCAGGCGATTGCGCGCGCCCGGAGGTTGGCGGATCGGATTCTGCGCGGCGCGAGCGTTGCCTGCATGAAACAAGCACCACCATGCTGCAGTTTGTGATGCCATATCACGACGGACCGTCCGCCGAACGGTTTCAGTTGATTCTTGATCACTGGAACGATTTGGTTGAAATGGCGTCGCCGTTTCATCTTCTTCTCGCCGGCCCGCCGTCTTATCGGCTGAGGACGCAACTTCCGCATTCGTATTTTGACTATGTCGAGCCGCCGGATGAGAAACGGTTCCGGCGCATTTCCAAGAAGTGGGCGACGATTGCGCAGCACATTGAGGAGAACATCGAGTGCACTTGCTGGTTCTGGTGGGAATCCGACGTTACGCCGGTGAAGAAGGATTGTTTTGAGTTTTTTCTCCGTCTCTGGAGCGAACGGACGCGGATCATGGGTTTTCACGTCAAAGATAAGATGTGGGGGATGCACCATTGCCTGAACGGCGCCGCTTTTTACGCCAGGCGCTACTGGAGTTACCTGCAACCGTGGTTTGGCTTTGCAGGAAGCTTCGACACACGGAAACCGTTCGACCCGCAGACGGAGCGCGCCGAGTTTGTCGAACTGAACCGGTGGTATGCCTTGGTTCACCACGAGAAACGATTGCGACTGACACCCGCAATGCGGCTGGTTCACGGCATCAAGGATTTGTCGCTGCTGGAGCAATTGCTGGAAGGGAAACGAAATTACACGGTTGTTCCCGGTTGGTACCGGGCATTGCGCTACCGGGAACGCGTGTTTCGGTTGCTCCTGAACCCCAAGCGGGTAGGCAAACCGGAGTCGTAAGCGGGTCACTCCCTCAACGAGAAAGCGTGACGGCGTGGCCAGTTTGTGGCGCGATGCGGTTGCATGGCGGAAACCATTTCCCGATTCGTGCGCACGTTTCGCCGGCTCGTGTGGCTGGCTGCCCTGTTGTTCGTGCTGCAGATGATTGGCGCAATCGTCGGCCTGCCGCGACCGCTTTGTGATTGGCTCCACGCCAAGGACCTGCAGCCGAACGAAACACCACGCGCCGTCGTCGTGCTCGGCATTCCCGCGTCGCAGATCCGGATGGAGACGCGCGGTGTCAGCACGCCGTGAACATCCGGGCGTTGCTTGGCGACGAAGCGCGGCAACAGCCGTTGGTGGTTGTCACGTCCGGTTTTCATGTGCGACGTGCCGTACTGGCGTTTCGGGAGGTTGGTTTCCCCAATGTGCGCGGCCTGCTCGCCGCCAGCGTGGATGCCGAGGCTGATCTCGGCTGGTTTACTGGATTGCGCTACGGGATCTGGAGGAACTTGGCTTCGGAGGCTGAACTGATGCGCGAACTGATTGCGTTCGCCGCCTACAAACTGCGCGGCTGGGTCTGAACAGCGTCGGGCTTTTGCGTCATCAGGCTGACCGCCACCAACACGACGCACGAGATGGTGAACCAATTAGCTTGCGAGGTGGCATGGAAATTGTGTACGAATGCTCCAGAAAGGTCCGGTGTCCAGCATGAATCTAAAACGAACGACACGCAGAGATTTCTTGAAAGCTTCGGCGACCGCGGTATTGGCGTCAGGGATTCCGTCGTGGACTTCCGCAGCCGGCACCGACGTCAGGATTGCCGTGGCGGGGCTGGGCGGGATTGATATTCCCGGCAGCGTGGGCGGGCGTGGCCGGCAACTCATCAAGAGTTTTCAAGCGGTGCCGGGCGCGAAGATTGTCGCGTTGTGTGACGTGGATCAAACGATCCTCGACCACAGCGTGCAGGAGTTCAAGAAACGAGGCGAGAACGTCGCGGCTCACGCGGATTTTCGCCGGGTGCTCGACGACAAGAACATTGACGCCGTGGTGCTCGCGCTTCCGAACCATTGGCATGCGCTGGGGACGATCTGGGCATGTCAGGCCGGCAAGGACGTGTATGTCGAGAAGCCGATGTCCTACAACATCTGGGAAGGCCGGCAAATGGTCGCCGCAGCCCGCAAATTTGGCCGCGTGGTCCAAGTCGGCACCCAGCGTCGCGCCAGCAGGGCGCTCCCGCAGGCATTCGAGTATCTGCGCAGCGGACAGCTCGGACAGATTCGGTGCGCGCACGCGCTCGTTTATCGGGCGCGAACGGGCATCGGCAAAGTCAGCGCGCCGACGCCGGTGCCGGCGACGGTTGACTACGATCTCTGGTGCGGCCCGTCTCCGAAGACGCCGTTGATGCGCGGGCAACTGCACTACGAGTGGCATTGGGTCTGGCCGACCGGCAACGGTGAGATGGGCAACAACGGCGTGCACATGATGGACATTTGCCGGTGGGGGTTGGGACAAAACCAGCCGCCGCCGCGCGCGATGAGCATCGGCAACCGGTTCGCGTTCAACGACGCCGCCGAGACTCCGAACGTGCATATCGCTTTCCTCGATTACCAGCCTGTCCCGATCATTTGCGAAATCCGCAACGTGCAGGCGACCAAGACAAGTCCGATGGGAAAATGCCGGAACGCCGAGCGCGGCATCGTGATCGTGTGCGAAGGCGGCCACTTCGCCGGCGATTACACGGGCGGGACGGTCTTCGACAACAAAGGCGCGAAGGTCAAAGAGTTCAAGGACGGCCGTTCGACGAGAGAATTGGAAGTCGCTCACATTGCGAATTTCATCGCAGCGATCCGCAGTCGGAAGACCGGCTCGCTCAACGCCGAGTCCCAAGTGGGCCACGTGTCCGCCGCGTGCTGTCACATGGCGAACGTCTCTCATCGGCTCGGCAAGCAAACGTCTCCCGACGGAATTCGGGAAACGATCAAGGCGAACCCGACGTTGTCGGACGCCTTCGACCGATGCCGCGAGTATCTGCGCGAGAACGGCGTTGACCTCGGCAAGACACCGGCCGTGCTCGGTCCGTGGGTGACGTTCGACGAGGCTAGTAAACATTACCGGCGCAAAGATCGCGCGCCGTTTGTCGTACCGGAGATTACATCATGAACAAATCAATCACCACACTTACACGCCGTGACTTCCTCAAACGCGCCGTTGCGGCCAGTGCCGTCTTTGCGGCGCCGGGCATCCTGGCCTCGGCGGCACCGAACAACCGGGTCAATGTCGGCTTGATCGGTTGCGGCAACATCGGCAGCAACTATCACATGAAGTTTCTCGGCGAGATGGCCGATGTGCGGATCATCGCGGTCGCCGACGCCTACACGAGCCGCCGTGAAGCGGCGGTCGCCAAGTTGAGCAAGAAATACGGCGAGACCGGCACCGTCAAGCCTCATGCCGATTTCCGGGAAATCCTCGCGCGGTCCGACGTGGACGCAGTCGTCATCGGCGCGCACGACAACTGGCACATCCCGATGTCCATCGCCGCGGCCAAGGCCGGCAAGGACGTGTATTGCCAGAAACCGCTGGCTCTCGACTTCAATCTCACCCGTTCGTTGCGGAACATGTTCCGTCAGACAGGACGCATCTTCCAGTTCGGCACGCAATACCGGTCCATGGCGCGATACCGGCTGATGGTTCAACTGGTCCGCAACGGCTACATCGGCTGGTTGAAACACATTGACGTATGGTGCCGCGACGTGTCGTTCAACGTTGACAAGTACAACGTCAAACCCTACGGGGCGACCGCGCAGGCCTCGGTGCCCGAGGACCTCGATTTCGACGCGTGGATGGGGCCGTCGGAGATGGTGCCGTACACGGTGGACCGCGCGACGTGCTGGGGCGGGTATCATTGTCCTGAGACATCGCTCGGATTCATCGCCGGCTGCGCCATTCACGAACTCGGTTTGGTTCAGTGGGCCAACAGGACCGATCACACCAGTCCGATCCGTTACGAGGGGACCGGGACCGTGCCGGCGGAAGGCGTCTTCCGAACTCTGGAACGCTGGGACGTGAAGTGCGATTACGCGAACGGCGTGACGATGCGGTTTATGGATCAACGCACCGCCAAGGACGCGATCGGCAAGGTTCTTCCCGGCTGGCATCCATATGACGGCGTGATCTTCCACGGCACCGAGGGTTGGATCAGCGACGCTGAGGGATTCTGCTCCAGCAACCAGAAATTGTGGAAGACCGAATTCCGGCGGAGCGACGAGCAGCTCCCGGTGTCGCCGGAACATAACCGGAACTTCATTGACTGCGTGAAGTCCCGGAAGGAAACGATGTGCCCGGTGGAAATGGCGATCCGTTGCGACACGATCCCGCATCTTGCGAACATCGCCGCCCGGACCGGGCGGGTGATCAACTGGGATCCGGTGCGCGAGGAGATTATCGGCGACAGAAATGCCGCGCGAATGTTGACCCGGCCCTACCGCGCCAAGTGGCGGGTCTGGTAAATCAATTCGACTGCGCGTTCTCGAATCGCTGCACAATCGTCGCCGTGACGAGATCGCCGCTGACGTTGAGCACGGTGCGGCACATGTCGAGAATCCTGTCCACGCCAAGGATGATGGCGATTCCCTCCGGCGGCACGCCGACCAACCCCAACACCATCATCAACAGCGGAATCGAGCCGCTCGGGACACCTGCCGTGCCGATAGCCATCAGCACGGCCATCAGCACGACAATCACCTGCGCCTGAAGCGTCAAGTGAACGCCGAAAACCTGCGCGAGAAACAGCACGGTGGCTCCCTCGAAGAGCGCGGTCCCGTTCATGTTCATCGTGGCACCCAAGGGAAGCACGAACGCCGCGACCTCCCGGTGAAGCCCCAAGTCCTGTTCGGCCACGCGCATCGAGGTCGGCAGCGTGGCGTTGCTGGACGACGTGGAGAACGCCGTGAGCATTACGATACGGATCTTGCGCAGGAACTCCCACGGGTCGCGTCCCGCCACCAGCTTCACGACGATCGGATAAATGACGAACTGGAATGCCGCAAGACTGCCGATGACCACGACGACGTACTTGAGGAGTTGAAGCAGCAGTTCGTAGCCGAACCGCGCCATGACGCTGAAGATGAGGCAGAACACCCCGATGGGCGCGAACCGCATGACCAGTTCGATGATGGCCACGACGATGTGGCTGAGGCTCTCCATGAACCGGACCATCGGCTCCGCTTTTTCTTTCGGGATGAGAATCATGGCCACGCCGAGCATCAGCGCGACAAAAATCACGGCAAGCATTTCGCCGTTCGCCATCGCTTGAATCGGGTTGCGCGGGATGATTTTGACAAACAGATCAATCCCGAATCTGCCGCTGGCCAGCCCCATGGCGCCTTTGGCTTCGCCTTTGTAGGTCTCCATGAGTCTGTCCCGCACCGACGGATCGAGTCCCGCGCCGGGATGGAACACGTTCATCGTGATCAAACCCAGCGTTGTGGAAAGTGCCGTGAGCAACAAGAATCCCAAGATGGTAATCAACCCGATGCGACCGAGCGTCCTCAAATCACCAAGTCCAACCACGCCCAGCGACAACGTCGCGAGAATCAGCGGGATGACGATCATGATCAATGCGCTGAGCCACATCCGCCCGATCGGTTCGGTGACGTTGGAAACCAATCCCTGAATGTTGTTGCTGCCGATGGTGAGATTGGCCGTGATGCCAGCCGCCGCGCCCACAAGAAGACCGATGAGAATCTTGGTGTGACCCGGCATCGTTTTCTTTGCAGGAGCGGCGGTGGGTGTCATAATGTTGAACATGCATTATAGAGTTCGCTGGATAAGAATCAATCTCGCATTGCTCCTATTCGCGTGCCCGGTGTACGCGGCGAAGTTCGCGCACGAGTATCGGCTGGGCCGGATCCGGGTTTTCTACGACACCACGGGCACTAATGCCGTTGACGTCGCCAATGTCGAGGACATTGCAAAGCAGACGCGGGCGGCGTACTTGCTCTTCGTCGAGACGCTCGGTTTTCCCGACCCATTCAAGACTGAACGCTTCCACGGCGCGGGGTTTCTGGACATTCACCTCCTGCACAAAAGCATCCTGCGCTTCAATGGCGTCGCCTACGACGAACTCCAGCGGTTCAAGCGTCCCGGCGACCCGACCAACACGCTCTCGCTCTGTTTCAACGTGGCCACCTCGGTCAAAGCACCCTCCAACCTGACCCCGTCACACGAGTTCTTTCACATCATCCAATACAGCATCAGCTATTTCAAAAACGCCTGGTACACCGAAGGCATGGCGCGATGGTCGGAGAAGGCGCTCGGCATCGGCGGCTTGGGGAAAGTGGGACCGAAAGCCGCGCTGCCGGCGCTGTTCAAGATGTCGTACGACGCCTCGGAGAAGTTCTGGAATCCGCTCGCGGCAAGCGATGACGCAGCCGGAACAATACCGGAACATTTGGTGAGCGCAGAGTTGAAACAGTTGACGTATTCCACCGGCGCAAAAGTGTTGCAGGACTTCAAGCTCACCGGCTGGCAGTTCATGCGCGACGTGTTGCTGGAGTTACACAAGATGGACGCCATCGCTTTCCGCGAACTCGGTTATGACCGCTGGTCGGAGGCGAACCAGAACTCGGAGAAGAACAACCCGTACATTTTCCGCGCCGTCACGGACGTGTGCGAAGCTCGCCGAAAACGATCTCCTTCTGGGCGCGATTGATGCCGACGAAACCGCCGGTCTTCGGGTCAACGGCGATTCCCTGACCGGGAAATGGCGACTCCAGCACGTCCACCAAATCCAGCACATTGCCATTCGCCGGCAAGCGCAGGCGGTAGATGACGCGCTTGTCGTGCCCGGTCGCGAACAACTGACCGTCTTTCCAGACGCCGCCGGAGATGCTCATCTTGCCGAGATCGCGGATGACTTCCGTCGGATACGTCCACGCACCTTGCTCGCGCCACTGGTCGTCGAGTTTCACGAGCACGGTCTTTGTGTTGTTGGAGCCGTAATGCGCGAAGTTGCACCACCAATGGTCATCGTCGCGCGCCACCCACGTCAAACTGCCGCGATACTTTCCGAAGTCCTTGAAAGTGCTCAGCACCATCGTTTCAGTGTTGAGGGCCATGATCTCACTCTTTTCGGGTTTCTTTGGGAAGTTCGAATGCGCGCAGTAGAGCCGGCCTTCCCAGAGGAAACCACTGTTGAGATGGTGCGCGCGTCCCGTGCTGACGGCAAGGTGCATCCCGGATGCGCGGTCGTACTTTGCGACGACAGCGCTCCCGACCGCATAGACGAACCGTTCATCGGCAGCCGCCGCCTGATTGGCCTCCGGCGCGCACAACGTTCCTGTCCGCGCAACCATTGGTTCCGCGAATAGGCTGGTGACACCGGCCACCAACACGAGCCATTGCAGTTGAATCATCGCCATCGCGGGGTGCCACGGTGAATATCAGTTTCGTTTTTCATTGTCCACTCAATTGATTTGCAACGCGCTGGAAAACACGTTTAGATAAACGTGCCGATGAAATTCTTTGCCATAGTCTTTTTTGTTGGCTCAGCGGTCGCGTCGGCTGCGTTGTCTCCCTCCGCGGTCGTGCCATCGCCCGATGGGAAGATTCTCTACATCGCTTGCGCCACCGACAACCGCGTCCTCGTGTTTGACGTTGCCAGTGGCAAGGTGGCGCGGTCGGTGAAGGTGTTGCCGAACCCGACAGGGCTGTGCGTCAGCGCGGACGGAAAACGATTGTTCGTCACGTGTGCCCGCGTCTGTGTCGTTGACACAGCGCGAAACGAGGTTGTCGAGAAACTTCCTGTCGGTCACACCGCAATGGCGCCGGTGTTGTCGCCTGACGGGAACACGCTTTTCGTCTGCAACCGTTTCGACAACGACGTCAGCGTGTTTGACCTTGCGACTCGAACGGAGTTGCGTCGGATTCCTGTCCGACGTGAACCGGTCGCAGCAGCCGTTTCGCCCGATGGCAAATGGCTGCTCGTGGCGAATCATCTGCCGGCTGGGCGCGCTGACGCGGAACACGTCGGCGCGGTCGTCAGCGTCATTGACGTGGCGCGCGGCATGGTGGTGGATGATCTGTGGCTGCCACGCGGCAGTGGCTCGTTGAACGACTTGCGCATCTCGCCCGATGGCAAATTCGCCGCGGTGACGCATGTTCTAGCGCGTTTTTGGTTGCCGACGACGAAAGTTGACATCGGCCTGATCAATGCCAACACCCTGACCGTCATCGCCCTCGACTGCATGGAGGTCGTCAACACCGTGATGCTCGATTCACGGGAGCGCGGCGCGGCCAATCCGTGGGGCGTCGCGTGGAGTGCGGACAGCAAAACGCTCATCGTCGCGCACGCCGGCACGCACGAGGTCAGCGTGATTGATTTCCCCGCGCTCCACACGAAGCTGACGAACCTGACGCCCGCGCCCTTGAAAGTGGTTATTCCCTACGGGTCACCGGCGCGCGCGGTGGCGGACGTGTCCAACGACCCGTCGTTTTTGACCGGGCTGAGCAGGCGACAACCTCTTGGCGAAGGCGACCTTGGCCCGCGGTCGGTCGCGGTCGTTGGCCGACGTGCTTTTGCGGCGAATTATTTCTCCGACACGTTGAGTGTGATTCACCTCGATGGTTCGTCGGTGAAGACAATCCCCCTTGGCCCAAAGCAACGGATGACTTCCGTCCGACTGGGCGAGCTATATTTTCATGATGGCCGCATTTGCCGTCAGGGCTGGCAGAGTTGCGCCAGTTGCCATCCCGGCGATGCGCGCCACGACGGCCTGAATTGGGACCTGCCTAATGATGGCACCGGTAACCCGAAGAACACCAAGAGCCTTTTGTTCGTGCACAGGACGCCGCCCGTCATGAGCCTCGGCCAGCGGGAAACCGCCGAGTCCGCCGTGCGCACGGGGATCGAGAAGATTCTGTTCACGACTCAGCCGTTGCGGATTGCCGAAGCGATGGACGCTTATCTCAAATCGCGCAAGCCCGTTCCCAGTCCGTATCTTGTCAACGGCGGCCTCTCGCCGGCCGCGCGCCGTGGCGAGAAACTGTTTTTCAGCAAGGAAACCGGCTGCGCGCGCTGTCACCCGCGACCGTTATTCACCGACTTGAAGTCGCACGATGTCGGCACGCGCGGGCCGCCTGACCGCGACACGGACACATTTGACACGCCGAGCCTGATCGAACTCTGGCGCACCGCGCCGTATCTGCACGACGGCTCGGTTGTGACGTTGCATGATCTGCTGGTGTTCGCCAACGAACACGACTGTCACGGCAAAACATCGCACCTGAGCGCCGATGAGATCAGAGACCTCTGTGCATACCTGTTGTCGCTCTAGGCCCATTCACGGATGGCCGTTGACGGGTGCAGGAGGCTGTGCTAGTAGTGGCACACGATATTGTGAGTTGGCGAGTAGGGCGCCAAGACGCGAGAGGAGAGAATG
>CAZNOK010000023.1:0-34424 GCA_964574605.1 uncultured Verrucomicrobiota bacterium | reverse complement strand
TGGCGTAATCTCCACTAGTTTGTTGTTGGCTTCAACCTTGAATTTGCCGTTGGGATAACGGCGGACATAAATCTTGTAGGCGAAAAGGGCGGCGGGAAGATTGCCGAGGGCCTCGTGGCATTGGGCGGTGCGGAAGCCGCCTTCTTCGGCCAGCGGTTCGGAGGCCGCGAATTGTTGCATGAAGAACGGGAGCGCGGCTTTGTAGTCTTTCAAGTTGAAGAAGAAACTGCCGAGCCGGTGGAAGGCTTCGCCCTTGATGTCGCGGCGGCCGCTTTTGGCTGCGAGTTGGTAGAACTGGATGGCTTTGACGGTGATGGGATCTTTGGGGTCTTTGCCGCGTCCTTTCTCTTCGTAAATTCTCGCGAGACCAAGTATTGCTTCGGGCGCGGCCTCTTCGAGATTGGCCGGCATCTGTTTGTTGAAAGCGGCTTCCGCGCCGGCGAAGTCATTGAGGGCGAGCAACGCCTGACCCAAGCCGAGGTTGGCGAGGGGCGCGGCGTTCTTGTCGTTCGGGTAAAGCGTGAGGGTTTTGCGGAAGACATCGCGGGCGAGGTCCGTCTTGTCGGTTTTCAGGAACGTGTTGCCGAGGGCGACGTAGGTGACGGCTGGCAGCCGGTCTTTTTCGGGGTCCTGAAGCAGTTTCGTGGCGGCGGCGGCAGCGCGCGGATAATCCCTCTCGGAGAGGGCAAGCTCGATAATGCCCGTGGCGGTGGCAATGCGGAAGGCAGGGCTTTTGGCATGTTGTTGGGCGAATTTATCCAAGTGGGCGTAGCCTTCCGTGACGAGTTTGGCTTTGCGGTAGAGGGAGGAAAGGCGGGCGCAAATCTCGCGGACGGCAATGGATTCGTCGGCGAAGTTCGCGAGGAATGCATCGCAATCAGCAATGGCGGTCTTGATATCGTTGTCTTTCTCGTAGAGGTTCACCAGCCGTCGTTCCGCTTCAATGGAGGGGTTGAGCCATGCATCGCGATTGGCGCCCTCGGCCTTGGTGGTGCGTGCGATGAGGTCTTTGTAAATGGATTTGGCTTCGGCTGGCTGCGCGGATTCAAGCTGGGCGCCGATGGCGAAGAGGACATCGCCGAGCTTGATGTGGGTCGGGTACTTCTGGACGTAGGCGCGCAATGCAGCGAGTCCTTCGTCCGGTTTCTTCAAGTCATACAGGGCGCTGCCCGCTTCGAGGGCGGCGTGGGGAGCGAGGTCGTTGTCGGGATAATTGTCGGTGATTTGGTGGTAAGCTTCGATGGCTTTCTCAAATTGCCGGAAGGCGAGATTGGCGCGTGCGATCTGGTACCACGCTTCGGGAGCAAGTGGCCGGCCGCTGGGGGATAGTTGGCTGGGCCATTTCCGGACAAAATCAGTGAAGGTGCCAACGGCTTTCGGGTAGGCAGTGGGTTCATTGTGCGCGCCGTAGTAGCTGTAGAGATAACCGAGTTGGAAGGTGACTTCGGGCATTGACTCGTACTTGGGAAACTTGCTGCGGACTTGTTCGTAGTATTGAATGGCATCGCCGAGGAACTTCTTGATCTGTTCGGGTTTGTTGGCACGCTGGGCGAGTTCGAAGCTGGCGCGTCCGAGACGGAAAAGGACATCGGGAGCCAGCGCGCTGTTCGGGTATTTCTTGAGAAACGCGGTGAACAACTCGACGGCCTTCGGATACGTCTCCAGCGCGTAGTGACAGGCGGCCACGTAGAACTCGGTGGATTCGGTCATCTGCGGATCTTTGCAGGTGAGCAGGAACTTTCCGAAACGATCGAGGGCGTCCTTGAAGTTGCCGGAACTGAAGATGGAGATGGCCTGCATGTAGCCGGCGCTGTCGAGCATCTTGCTCTGCGGAAACTTCTTCTTGAACTCTTCGGTGACGACGTTGGCTTCGGCAAGGCGTTTGCTTTCCGTCAGGGCCTGGATGAGGCCATACATGGAGAACTCAGTCGTTTTCTGCGTCGGATATTTCTCGATCAGCACGCGGTAGACGATGCTGGCTTGTTCGGGGCGACGGAGTTCCTGGAAACAGTTGGCGATCCGGAACAGGGCGACGGCGCGGAGGTCCTCGCGCTGGTTGATCTGGTTGGCGAGCGTCTGCAACTGCTGGATTTGTGACGTGATGATGTTGAGGTCGCCACCGGCTTTGACCACTTCACCGCGGCGGGCGCTGAGCAGCTCCATCTGGGTTTGAATGCTGGCCAAGAGGGCGGTCTTGGACTGGACGCGCTTGAAGTACTTGATGGCGTCAACGTAGTTCTTGGCATCGTAGAAGGACTCCGCCAGCGAATACAGCGCGGCGGTGGCACTGGGATTGTTGGCCTGCTCCGCAATGCGGTGAAACAGGGTGCGGGCCTCGGCAAACTTCTTCTCCTCGGTCAGAATCTGGCCCAGCAGGAAAGTGGCATCCAGAATCGCCTGCGGATTGTTGGCGTACTTCTGCCCGACTTCGTTGATGATCGCCTTGGCGGCATCGCGGTTGTTGCTCTTGTAGAGGACCCAAGCTTCACCGATCATCGCCTGTGGCATGAATGCGCTGTCTTTGTATTTTCCGCGGAAGTTCCGGTACAACTGTGTGGCCATCTTGAAATCCTTGTGCTCGCGGTAGCACTCGGCCAGTTTCAACGTCGCCTCCGGCACAATGGGCGCTTCGGCGTAGGTCGTCAAAAGGCGCATGAGGACTTTGATCGCTTCATCGTAGCGTTTGAGGTTGAAGTAACACCAGCCCTGATAGTATTGAGAGATGGGCCGTGCGCCGCTGTACTTGTACTTGGCCTCGAACGCAATGAACGCCTTCAGCGCCCCTTCCCAGTCCCCGGAGCGGTAGAGGTCCTCCGCTGCGTCAAACGCGGTTTGCGGCGACGGCCCCGCGGGGATGCTGGCAGTGGGTGGCGGTTTCGTGCTGGGCTGGGGCGCCATCGGCGCCACCAACGGCGGCTTCTTGGGAGCCTCCTTCTTTTGTGCTCCCACCGCGTGGTGCGCGCCGGCAACGGCGACGACCATCACGCCGATCAATATGCGCAGGTCGCGTCGGGTCATGGCAGCCTCACCGAGCCGGCGCAGCGGGAGCCGCAGCGCCAGCGGCGGATTTGTCCGACAACGGGCGGAACGCCACCTTGGTCAGTTTGGCTTGGGCACAGGCGTCCAAAGCGCTGATGATGGCCTGATACTTCGTGTCGGGTTCGCCTTCGATAACCACGGTGACCCCTTGGTCGGGTGTGGTGGTGAACAGTTTCATCTGCTCGCGTAATCCCTCGGAGTCGTAGGAAGCGCCGTTGACGAGGATGTTGCTCTGGCTATAGACGTGCAGCGTCAGGTCCAACTCGAACTTCGTGCCCGGCGACATCGTCTTGCTGATGAGCGGAATCTTGGCGTCAATGCGTTTTTCCTTCGCCTCGAACGAAGAGAAACTCATGTAGAAAATCAGCAGAATCAGGATCGTGTCAATCAGCGGGATGATCTCGATGCGCCCGCGCTTGGTGATTCGGCGTTTGAGTTTCATTACTTGCCTCGAATCTCGTCGGCGGTGAAGGTGACCTCGGTGACACCGGGAGGCGAGCCGGCCGGCAGGAACTCGCGCAGGTCGGTCTTGGCGCAGACCTTCATGAAATCGCTGAGGTCCTTGTAGGCCATGTCACGGCTGCCGCGCAGGATGATGGACGGCTTGACGTCGCCATCTTTGAGCTTCTTGGCCAGCAAGGGGTCGGTGCGGCCCAAGTTCGCGTAGTAATTGCGGATGATGTTGGGCAGCTCGGCGACCTTGTATTTCACTCCGCCGATGGAAACGTGCTCGCTGGAGTGCATGTTCACAATGACCTGCTGCGGCAGTTTCTTGAATTCGTCGCCAGCCCGCGACTCGGGCAGTTTCAACGCGGCTTCGCGTTGCGCCTCGGCGAAGCGGGAGAACGTCATGTAGAAGATCAACAGGATGACAATCGTGTCAATCAACGGGATGATTTCGATGCGACCCCGCTTGACGGTTCGGCGTTTGATCTTCATGGCGGAAGACCGGGGCTGAAATTACTCCTGGCTCTCGGAACTCTTCAGGATGACCATCAATTCGCTGAGTCCCTTTTCCATGTCCATCAGGATGGCCTCTTTGCGGCCCGTGAAGTAGTTGAACGCAAACAGCGCGGGAATGGCCACCGCGAGACCCGCGGCGGTGTTGACGAGCGCCTCGGAGATACCGCCAGCCAGTTTTGTCGGGTCGCTCATGCCGATTTTGGCGACGATGCTGAACGAGCGAATCATGCCCAGCGTGGTGCCGAGCAACCCAATCAGCGGGCACATCGTGACCATCGAGTCAATCTGCGGCAGCCAGCGTTCCATGCCGATCAGTTCCCGGGTGACTTCGCCCTGCACGAGTTGCTCGACCTGCTCGGCGGGATAACCGTCGCGCGCCGCCGTCAACGCCGCGCGCAACACGCGCCCGGAGATGCCCGGCTCGCCCTCAATGGAGGTTAACGCCTCCGACAACGTGCCGGCCTGCTTGACCTTCTCGATCATCGCGGCGGTGTTGGCCGCCGCCTTGCGATAGAACATATACCGCTCGATGATCAGCGTCATCGTAAACACCGAGCACAGCAGCAGGACGATCAACGTCGGGCCGCCGTGTTTGATCATGTCCCAGTAGCTGGCTTCGACCTGTTTCGGCGCAGCAGCGGCAGCAGGGGCGGCGGCCTCCTGCGCAAATGCGGCCACGACGCCGAAGAAGGCGAATGCCAACAGACACGCGATGACGTTGCGGAACAGGTGTGATTTGGTTGTGGGTATGACTTGCATGTATTCCTCCATCTGGAAAAAAACTCGCTCTCGTTGGCGAAGGTTATACGAACTCGCCATTTTCTTGGCAACTCAATTCGACTTTTTCGCCTGCGCGTCCTTTTCAGCCAGCGCAGCCTTCCGACTCAGCCGGACCTTGCCGCGGTCGTCAATCTCCAGCACCTTCACCCAGACCTCGTCGCCCATCTTCAGAACATCCTCGACCCGTTTGACGCGGTAGTCGGCAATCTCGCTGATGTGAAGCAGGCCGTCCTTGTCGGGCAGAATCTCGACGAACGCGCCGAATTCCTTGATGCCGACGACTTTGCCCCGGTAAATCTTACCGACTTCAGCCTCCGCAGTGATGCCGCGGATCTGCTCAATCGCCATCTGGCACGCTTCGCCGCTGGTCGAGAAGATGTGGACAGAGCCATCATCTTCAATATCAATCTGGCAGCCGGTCGTCTCGACGATCTGCTTGATGACTTTGCCTTGCGGCCCGATGACCGCACCGATCTTTTCCGGATTAATCTTGATGGTCGTGATGCGCGGCGCGTACTTCGAGAGTTCCTTGCGCGGTTCCTTGATGGCGGCGGCCATCTTGTCGAGGATGATGAGCCGGGCTTCGCGCGCCTGCTCGAATGCCTGCTGAGCCAGCTCGAATTTCAACCCGTTCAACTTCAAGTCAGTCTGGAAACCGGTAATGCCTTTGGCCGTGCCGGCGACTTTGAAATCCATGTCGCCGTAGTGGTCCTCGGCGCCGATGATGTCGGTCACCGTCAACGTTTTCCCCGTCTTCTCGCAGGTGAACAGCCCGATCGAAATGCCCGCGACGGGCGCCTTGATCGGCACGCCCGCGTCCATCAACGCCAGCGTCCCGCCGCAGATCGAAGCCATCGAGGACGAGCCGTTCGACTCCAGAATCTCCGAGGTCAACCGGATCGTGTACGGAAAATCCGCCTCCGCCGGAATCATCGGCGCGAGCGAGCGCTCCGCCAACGCGCCGTGGCCAATCTCGCGACGGCCGGGCGCGCCCGTCCGTCCGGTCTCACCAACGCTGAACGGCGGAAAATTGTAGTGCAACATGAACCGCTTCTCCGTCACGCCGCCGGTCCACGCGTCCATCTCCTGCGCGTCGGCTTTCGCGCCGAGCGTCGTCATCACCAGCGCCTGCGTCTCGCCGCGCTGGAACAAACCGGTGCCGTGCGGACGCGGCAACACGCCGACATCGCACGTGATCGGACGCAGCTCGCGCGCCCCACGGCCATCGGGGCGCTTGTTGTCCTTGAGGACGGACATGCGGATGGCGTCATACTCAATCTTGTAGAATGCTTCGTTGATCTCGAACGCGGTCACGTCGGCAAACTGCGTCTTGAGCGACTCGGTGACCTTGGTCTTGAGCGCGCTGACTTTCGCCTGCCGCTCAAGCTTGCCCGGCGTCAGGATCGCGTCGAGAATCTGTGTTCCGGCAATGTTCCGGGCGGCGGCGAGCACCTCCGGACGCACGAGCTTCAACGGCGGCGTGCGTTTCGGTTTGCCGGCCTTGCCGGCGAGTTCCTTGATGCCGGCGACGATCTTCTTCACTTCGGCGTGGCCGAACTCGATGGCCTTCATCATGTCGGCTTCACTGATTTCCTTCGCGCTGCCTTCAATCATGACCAACTCGGTCTCGCTGCCGGCATAGACGAGATCAAGGTCGCTCTGCTGGCGTTGCTCGTGTGTCGGGTTGACGACGAACGCGCCATTCACGCGTCCGACGCGGACGGCGCCGATGGGGCCGTGCCACGGGATGTCGGAGATGGTCAGCGCGGCGCTGGCGCCGTTGATGACGAGGACGTCGGGATCGTTCTGGGCGTCGGCGCTGAGCAGGATCGAGATGATCTGGGTGTCGTTGTAGAATCCTTCCGGGAACAACGGCCGGCAGGGCCGGTCCACCATGCGGGCGGTGAGGATTTCCTTTTCGGTCGGTCGGCCTTCGCGTTTGAAGTAGCCGCCGGGGAATTTGCCTGCGGCGGCGGCTTTCTCGCGGTAGTCAACCGTGAGCGGGAAGAAATCGAGGTCTTCGCGCAACCCGGCGCTGGCCACGGCGGTGACGAGCACGGCCGTCTCGCCGTACTGGACGGTGACGGCGCCGTCGGCCTGTTTGGCGAGTTTACCGGTTTCGATGATGAGAGGTTTGTCCCCGACTTGGGGATTGATACGATGTGTCATGTGACTCCTGTTCTGTGGAGGCACCCCGAGGGAGGGGATCGGTAGAAACGATGAAATGATGCCGGAGCGTTGCGTCAGGCGCGGCGCGTCGGCATCATTCCACCCATCCTATCCGTCCTCAGGAGTGCGTCCTTATTTTCTGAGGTTTAGTTTCTTGATGAGTTTGTGGTAGCGTTGGGTGTCGGTGCTCGACAGATAATCGAGCAGCCGGCGCCGTTGGCCAACCATTTTCAGCAGCCCCCGACGGGAACTGTGGTCTTTGGAGTGCGACTGCAGGTGCTCGGTCAACTCGTTGATGCGGGCCGTGAGCAGCGCGATCTGCACGTCCGCCGAACCGGTGTCCTTCGGGTGCAACTGAAATTCTTTGGTGATCTGCTTCTTTTTGTCGTTCGCAATCATCTACTTGCTTTGTCTTTCTGTGATGTACTGCGGTGAGCATAAACACGCTTTCACACCCCTGTAAAGTCTTTTTTCGCGGGCACCAAACCCAAGGGAAATCAACGGTAAAGCGCGATTTCCAGCGAGAAGAACTGGCAGGATGACTTTTTCTTGTCGAGATTCTTGATCTCAACTTTGCTGCCGCCCGGGACGAGGAGGCCGGGCGGAACCTCGTAGAACTTGAGTGTGTCGCGGGTTGGATAGCTTTCATTCTGTGCAAGCGGCGGAAACAACTCGATGCCGTCGTGTTGAATCGGTTCAAGTTGTTTGCCGTTCAACCAGACACCGATTTGCAGTTTCTCGCAACTCTTCCTCGTTTCGACGCGCAGCACGGCCCGCTTGCAGGTGTTGTCAGGAATGATGACGTTCAACGTCTTCTCATTGACGGCAGACATGCTGCTGACGACGTAGTCCAGTGGCTGGCTTTTCAGAAACTCGGTGTCCGTGATCCGCTTCAGTCCCTCGGCCATGGCGAGACGCTGCTTGTCGGGAACGTAGTCGTAGTTGAACAGGCTCAGTCCATCCGCGCCACGGGAAAAGAAATTCAGCGCTGTCGCCCGGTAAATCTCGATGGTCGTGTAGCGCCGGGCGAACTTGTTTTTGGGGGCTTGATGCGTCACGTAGTTCATCTCGCCGTAGAGCTTCGCGTGTTTTGTCTTCGCCCGGAATCCCTCGATGTCCAGTTCCATCGAGTGCCGGTAGAACGACGAGATGTTGATCATGTCAATCAAGCCCGCTGCATCCCAGCCCGGCACATGCAGTCCGGCTTCCGCGCATTGGGCAAGTGTCTCGGGCACACGGACACAGAGCTTCAACGACTTGCCGCGCTGATTCATCATCTCCTTGATCCGTTTGACAAACGCGGTCATCACGCGCGTGCCTTCGTCGAGCTTGTCGCTGGGGAAGAACTTCGGGAATCGTTGGAAATCCAGCTCGACGCCGTCCACATCGTACTTCGTGCAAAGCTCCTGGATGATCGCGAAATAGTAGTCGCGCACCGGCGGGAGCAGGTAGTTGAAGAGGCGGACGTCGTCCTTCTTCGTGTAGGGCGAAGTCTCCGAATCGCCGAGCCAATACTCCGGGTGTTCGCGCCAGATGGCGTTGTGGCTTGGCCAATCCTTGTCGGTCACGTAATGGTGGTCGTTCATCCGGTAGGAGATGAAGAACTTCTTTCCGCACCTCCGGCAGGCCTCCAGCGTGTCCTTCACCGGGTCGCCGCCCGCGTGCAGGTAACGCATGATGTAATCGAACGACGGAAACTTGCTCAGCGGCTGGCCGGGGCGGTATTGCTTCCATGTCGGGTCCACGTCCGACGGGAACAGGTTGGCGCGCCACATCGTGGGGCAACACATCACCGCATCCACGTCCGTATCTTTCAGCTTCTCGATAAAGGACTGGATGTATTCGATGTTGTTGTCCTTGCGGTGGGAGACAATCAACAACTCGTGGTTGAAGATGCACTTCTCCGCATGAACGGCGGAGGCAACCACCAGCGCGAGAACGAACAAGCGGTTCACGGAATCACCGGCAACAGGATGTGCGACGGATGCGCGGTATCGTGATAAATGGTTTGTGTAGCCTTCTGGCGTTCGGCATCGGCGCCGAATGGATGGCCGGTGTTCGGGTTGCGGTCGAAGCGGGGGAAATTGCTGCTGGAAATCTCGACGCGAATCTTGTGGCCGGGCAGGAACGCGTTGCTGGTGACCCAGAGGTCAACCTCGTAGCGGTAAATTCTTCCCGGTTCGATCAGCTTTTCGGTTGATTGACGGTAACGGGCGCGCAGGATGCCGTCGCACAGGTTGATGGCGCGCCCGTCCGGCCAGATATCAACGAGCTTGCCGGTCCAGTCGGTGTCTTTTGCGGTGCTGGCCGCATACAAAATGACCTTCACCGGCCCGGTCACTTCCAGTTCGCGCGTCAACGGTTCGCTCGTGAAAACCAGAATGTCGTTTCGCTTCTCGACTTCGCGTTGATCGCGCGGACCGGAGACGCCGCCGAGGTTGCAGCCGCCCATCGTGGGCACGGGATCGTCGGGGTCATAGACGAACTTGTCGGCAGGTTCGTCACCGGGTTTCGACGTGCTCAGGCGTTTGTCGCTGTGGAAATAGTGCGCAGTAAAACGCGTCCGACGCAATGGCCATTCCTGCTCGTCGCGCCACTGGTTGCGGCCCATCACGAAAATCCGAAACGGCGGCCACGTGTCCACGTCGGTCTTCTCGTCTTTCAGCCAGTGGTCGAACCATTTGTTTTGCGTCTCATCGAGTTTCACCAGCGAACCCTCGCCGAAATCAACGTCACCGACCTTGCGGTTCTTGTTGATGCCGTGAACCCACGGCCCCATCAACAGATGCTGGTGTTTGGGCGTCCTTTTCCGAACAGCGTTGACGTGCTCGAACACGCTCTTCGAATAAAGGTCATACCAGCCGCCAGCGGTGTAGATGGGCGTCGTGATGTCCTTGTGCCGGCCGCGGAGGCTCATCGGTTTCCAGTAGTCGCCGTATTGCGGATGAGCAACCCAATCGCGAAGGTACGGGATTGTTTGCCCGATGGCGTTGTCCCACGTGCACAGCGGCAGCGCGCGGAGCCAGTCCTCCATTTTCCATTTCCGGGTGGCCATGCTGCCGGCGGTGCCGGAACCCCAGCCCATCGCCACTTGAAGCTGGTAGGCGCCGCCCACGTAAATGAGGTCGTCATAAACGTCCACCAACGGCACGAGGGTGAACATGGCCTTCAAGTAATCGCCGGCGCCGGGCGCGGAGATCCATTGCGTGTAGCCGACGTAAGAGCCGCCGATGGCGCCGAGTTTGCCGTTGCACCACGGCTGCTTGAGAATCCAACGATGTGTGTCCTGACCGTCGTCGCGATCGTGCGCGAAGGGATACCACTGGCCGCCCGACGTGCCTTTGCCCCGGCAATCCTGGCCGATGAAGACGTAGCCGCGCGACGCCAAGACCCGCCCCATGCCGCCTTTGGCATCGCCTTTGCCGTACGGTGTTCGGGCGAGGATGACCGGGAACTTTCCGTCAGCTTTCGGCAAAGAAATGTTTGCGGCGAGTTCAACGCCATCGCGCATCGGGATCTTGACTTCAGAGCGCGACTCGACTTCGTACGGAGGGTTTGCCGCGAACAGCGCACTGTGCAGCACACACCACAAGAAAACTAAATGACGGGTTTTCATTTTCCTCCGGATATAAGACTGACCGCCATGGCGGTCTTCACGTCAGGTGGCTGATACCATAGTGATCGCCAATATGCCGAGTCGGTTTCATAGGGGTTGATGGGGTCTTTGTCCAAGTCGAAGCTCTCAGGCAAGATGCCGAAACGCTTCATCCAGCGGACGTAGTGCTCATTGGGACGGAAGCCCGGCATATCGAACCGGCCGAGTTTCTCCTGCCGCGCCTTGGCCGCTTGAACGGCGGTGAGGATGGCTTGGTAATCGGGATCCTGGGCGTTGCGGAACACGCCGGCGGGCCGGCCATCCTGGGTTTTGCACCACTCGTGGCCGCCCGCTTCCTTGGCCAGCGAAGCCATGAGAATCATGGACTTCTCAGGGTGAGAAAGGTTGTACAGATTCCAACAGTGCTTGGGCAGATTCACCCGTCCCTTGATAAGCCGTTGCCCCAAATTGGCGGCAGAGCCGTGGCACGTCAGACAGCGGCGCTGGATGATCGGCCCGAGGGGTTTTCCGATGGCCACGTCGCGGCTGTTCACCAGCGCGCCTGCCACGGCGGTGTCAGCGCTGTTGTAGGCGGCATAGGTTCCCGCGTAGGTGGCGCCAGTGTCTATCCACAACCGCACCCGCGTGCGTTCCGAGTCGGACAGCCGCACATCGTGATGGCTGCCGTCAATTTTCTTCATCAACACGCTGGCGGACGAGCCGAAGCCGCGTGGCGGGCGGTTTCCGTCCTCGTCATACCGCCAACTGTCGCTGATCTGCTTGCGGGCGAACAGCGCGTAGTAGCTTAGCGAAAACCATTCGTTGCGATCGCCCGTGAGCACGACCCGGCCTTTTGGCTTCTCGGAGTTGTGGCAACGAATGCAGTGCTTGTTGAGGATCGGCTGGATGTCGCGCGGGTAGTCCAACACCTCGGGGACATCAGGAATCGGCTCAATGCGCCTGTGGCGACGGCTCAAGGCCATGAGCGTTCCATGTCGCACAGCAGTTGTCGTGCGGTGTTCGTGGCAGCCGACGCACCCGAGCGTTTCGCCGGGCATCACCGTCACATAGCTCTGCATGCGTTTCACCGCCATGCCCTGCTCATCGAGCGCCACGAAATACAGTCCCCTCAAGGCAGGCACTTCCAGCGAGGCCGAGCCATCGGGTTCCACCGGGACGGTGCCGAGTATTCGATGAAGTGTGTGCGTGCCATCCATGCTGATGGCACCGGGCAGTGAGTAGTAGCTGACCGGCTTGGGCAGGTCCTCCAAGACAAGTAGCTGCTTGATCTCGCCGGGTTTGACCCCTTTCATGTTGCGTCCTTGATAAACATTGGCCAGCAGCAGATGTCCAGTGGCCTGCATTGGATCGGAACGTGGTGGACTGATGCGTTCGCGCTGGCGCGGTCGGATCACTCGAGGGTCGTGGATCATCTCCTCGGCTTGATAGACCTCTTGGAGCATCCCGTGGCCGTCCATAACCAGAAGGCTCTTGTTTTCAGCCACAAGGAAGCAATCGTCTGACAACGGATACGGATCGCGGAAACCTTCCCGTCCCCCCGCCCATCCGAGTTCTGCCAGTTTCCTCTTGGGGCTGATCTGCACGGCCCGCGTCCAATCATCAGGCCCGGCTTTGGCATCAACGATCATCACATGACCTGCGTTTTCGCGGTATCCGTGCCCCGGTGAGAAGACTGCTACTACCTTGTCGCTGCCGGGGATCGGCAGGGCGTCAATCATTACGACATACTTCCCGGTCGGCGATACCGAGTTGCCAAACAGCACCATCTGATCCGTGCCGTCGGGATTCATGGTCCACAGGCTGTGGAATTTCTGCGGCGCCCGATCCACGTATTCCCAGCGGGTGTAAATCACACGACCATCCGGGAGCATCGCCGGATGGTGGTCGCCGACATTATTTCCCGAAAGCAGGCGAATGTTACCGCCGTCAGCGTCCATGCGGTGCAGCAACCCCGCCTGCGTGTGGTAGCAAGGCACGAACCGGTTGCCGCGGCTTGAAACGAACACGATGCCACCGTCGGGCAAATAGTCCGGGTCAACGTCATCCCAATCGCCAAAGGTCAACTGCCGTAAGCCGGTTCCGTCCGTGTTGCACTCGTAGAGGTGGTAATACTTCATGCTCCCTTTGCGATATGCGAACAACAGCTTCCCGCCATCGTAGTGAATGCGTGGATCGCGGAACCCGCCCTTGGGGTCATCCAGCAGCACGGTGACTTGTCCAGTCCGAAGGTTGAGCTTGCAGAGTCGTGATCCGTCCGGCGAGTGCATCATCTTGTTTGGGTCCGACGACCAATGGCCGAAGTTGGCATAGTAGTGGCCGTCGCCATACAAGCCCCGCACAACAAACACGATCTCTTCCGCGCCCCCCATCGCCTGCAACGCCTTTCCCACAAGATCGGTTCCTTGTCCCCACGCAGCGACAGACAGCGCCGTTGCGACCAAACCAAAAAGAATCGTCTTGTTTCGAATCATGTCCTTTGCCCGCCGGTTATTTTCCTGCCTTTTTGCAGCGGGTCAATTTAATTTGCCTTGATGAAGTCGCGCACCCACGACGCTTGTTCCGGGTGCATGTCTATCAGGAAACCGCCGAGAATCGAGTAGGCTTGAATGGTTCCCTGGCGCAGAGCCTTGCGGACGAACTCCCATTGCATCTTCAGCATCTCCATCGGCACGCCTTGTTTCGTGACGTAGTCGCGCAGGTAACAACCGAGGACGATCGGTTTGCCGGGGAAAAGCTCCTGACACAACGCAACGTTCCGCGGCAGATCGGGCAACTTGGCCGCGTCCCACTCCCAGAGGTTGATCACGTCCATGTAGGGTTCAAACCCCGCCCAGCTTTCCTTCTTCAGTTCACGCGTGTAAACGACTGTCCAAAGCTTGAGCTTGGGATTGTCGTTCTTCAATGCGCGATAGACCGCGCCGTATTGTTCCGGCGCAATCTTCTCGCGCTTGATGATTCCCAAGAGATCGTCGTCAATCGCGCCCGTGATGAACGGATGCCGTCGCGACAGCCGGCTGACGTTGGCAGCTTCCTCCGTCTTGGTCTGAATGCTGCCGTCAAGATAGTGCGCCACGCCACGCTCGCGCCGGACTTTCCACTTGGAAATCTCGCAAACGACTTCTTTGAACCCGCGAAGCTTCTCCATCGCCAGCGAGTTGTTCGGATGGAACATGAAACAGACTTTCTTCAACCCAAACCAACGGGTGCCTTCGCCAGCGCCGAAAATCGAAGGATTGACGCCGCCATTGAAACCCTGTCCGTCCCAGCACCAACCCGCATCCGCCATGTTGCGTGGACGCGACTGAGAATGATTCGTGGCGCACGAAGCCAAGGTGGTCGCAGACAACGCCACCGCGCTGCGGACAAAGTCCCGACGAGATATTGAGTTGCTCACACCTCTTTCCACTTACCGGGCACGGGCGCGGGATAACGGCCTTCCGCATCGGGCTTCACCGGCGGCGGACTGGTTTCCGTCATCGTGTCAATGTAGTCGCAGAAGAAGAATTTCGAATTCATCATTTCGTCCCACGTGATGATCTTGCCGCAGTGCACGGCGGCGCGGCCCATGATGGAAGCGAGGTTCGCCAAACCAGCGCGCTTGGCTTCGTTGTGCGGTCTGTCCTTGCGGATGTCGGCGAGCAGGTTGTCCCACTCGGCCTGATGCGGGGCGACCTGTTCCTTTTCAGGTTTCCACACAATGTTGTCGGGATCTATGCGCTGGTCCTTGTAAATATGGACGGTCGGCGCATGAATGTTGCCGGAGAACTGCCCGGCGCATTTCGTGCCGTGGGCGAACGTGGCGAATTCATTGTAGCAGTTGGCAAGGAACCGACCGTTCACGATCGCCTTGGCGCCGTCGGCAAAGGTGTATTCGATGGCGTACGTGTCGAAGTTCTGGCTGCAATCGGTGCTGCCGGCGAAACGCCCGCCGAGACCGTGCGCCGAGATCGGCCACGCATCCTTCAACCAACAGCACTCGTCCACCAAATGAATCATGTTGTCCATCCACGTGCCGGCGGAACCCCACAACACCGGCATCGGAGTGCGGACCTGCGCCAACAACTCGTTCTCGACGCCTTTGCGCGGCCCCATCGGACGACCGGATTGCATCCGATATGCGCGAATGAAGTGAATCGGTCCCAGTACGCCTTCCTTGACCTTTTGGATGAACGCTTGCCGGGACGTTGAATGACGGCACTGGAGGCCCGCGGCGATTTTCAGGTTCTTTTTCGCTGCCTCTTCACCGGCGCGGATGATCCGATGCGACCCGCCGGGATCGGATGCGAGGGATTTTTCCATGAACACATGCACGCCTTTCTTGATGGCGTATTCGAGATGCGTCGGGCGGAACGCCGACCGCGTGGTGAGCGACGCGATGTCGCCGGGCCGCAGGCAATCAATCGCCTTCTTGTAGCCGTCGAAGCCGAGGAACTTCCGCTCGGGTGGCACATCCATCTTGGCGGCGTATTGTTCCGAAAGCGCCTTGAAGGAGCGGTTCAACTTGTCTTCGAAGATGTCGGCCATGGCGACGAGCTTGACCGGACCGTTGGGCGATTCAAACGCGTTGACGATTGCGCCGGTGCCGCGCGGGCCGCAGCCGATGATGGCCAGGCGAATGGTGCTGTCCTCGGCGGCGTGAACGTGCGGCAGTGTGAGGCCGGCGAGGGCAGAGCCGGCAATGACTTTGCCGGTCAATTCGAGGAATTCACGACGAGAAGTGGTGGGGGCTTGCATGTTGTTGTTCATGGCTGATTCCTTTCAGTGTGCGAAGTATTACACAGAGTCGTCCAAAGTGTAAAGTAGTCATCACGCTCCGCGTGATGCGTTGCGGAAACGGTCCTCACGCGGAGCGTGAGGACTACTTTGCCATCGGAAACACATTCGCGTCCGGCGGCATGTCCCAATAATCGGGTGTCGGTGTGGCGTGCGCCTTGGCTTTCTCGAACGCCATCTTCTGCCGCTCCTTGACCTGCGCGATGGCTTTCACCGTGCGCTCGCTGTCCCAGCCTTCGCGGACGCGGCGAAGAAGACGGTCCCGGACGGCGGCGCACGCGGGATCATCGCGGCGGTCGTTCATCTCCTGCGGGTCTTCGTCGAGGTTGAACAACTGCGGCTGGTCGTAACCGTGATGAACGATGATCTTCCACGGCCCTTCGCGCAGCATCCGGCTTGGATTTCCGGCGGAAAGACCGCTGCATTCGGCAAACGCGTCGTCAGGCCAACCCTTCACATCACCGGTGAAAAACCCGGTGAGCGACCGTCCTGCCACGTTTCTCATCGGCGGCGCACCGGCCAAGTCAAGCAACGTCGGCCCGATGTCGAGCAAGCTCGTGACGCGGCGCACCGTAGCGCCCGTGCGGAATTTGCCCGGCCATGACCAGATCATCGGCACACCAACCGAAGCCTCGTAGAAAATGCTCTTGGTCCAAGCACAGTGTTCGCCGGCCATGTCACCGTGGTCGCTCGTATAGACAATCACCGTGTTGTCGGCAAATCGCGTCCGGCGCAACGCGTCGAGCACGCGCCCGCAAAGCCGGTCGTGATACTCGACCAGTCCGTAGTAGGCTGCGAGGGCGATGCGCCTCTGTTCATCGTTTACTTCGTTAAAACCCTGCCGTTGTCGCTGGGCGCGTTCGGCGGGATGCAGCTTGTCGAGATGACCCGCCGGCAACTTCGGCACGCGCACACGCGAATAGTAGTAGCTGAACAGCTCCGGCGGACAGATATACGGGCAATGCGGCAACACGTAGCCCACCACAAGCGCGAGCGGCTTGCCGTTGGATTGCCGGTCCCACTCCTCAAGAAACTTGCACGCCGATTCCGTCACCGCGTCGTCGTAGGCCATATAGGAGGTGCGCCCCGGCCCGGCAACTTCGACGGCGATCTTCGTCTGCCCCGCTGTCCCCGCCGGAATCGAGCCCAGCAATGGATGTTTCCCTTTCGCCGGCACGCGCGGCTGGCTTGCGTCGCCGATGGTGCGTCGTGTGAACCCGTGGCGTTGGTCCGGCCCGGTGAAATGCATCCGGCCCGCCAGCACAGTTTCGTAGCCAGCTTTCGCCAGCGCGCCGGGAAACGTCGGTGTCTCCGAGTCGAGCACACAACCGTTGGTCCAGACCTCGATGTCCGAACAATGCCGCGAGGTCAGAAACGTCATCCGCGACGGGACACACAACGGCGAGCCACAATAAGTGGTGGCAAACCGCGCGCCATCCGCCGCGAGTTTGTCGAGGTGTGGCGTGCGCACGATGCGGTCGCCCGCGCAGCCCATCACGTGCGGGCTTTGCTGGTCCGCCATGATGATCAGAAAATTGGGCCTGCGTTCGGCGGCAAGCGCTGAGATGCAGAGCAGCAACATTGGAACGATGCGAACGATTCTTGTATTCATGATGTAAACCGGATGGCCTGATACGCTTCGACTCTGGGCAACACAATCTCAGAATCTTTCTGTTCGAATGAGCCTTCCACAAGCAGCGCAACCCGGCCTGTCACGTTGCGAAAACGGATGCGCACATTTTCAATCGGCGCGGGCTGCTCCAGCGAGTTGGTCAGGTGCAGCACGCGCATATTGCCGCGAACAGTGAGGTTGGCGATGAGACCATCCGGAGCGTCCACTGTAAAAGGCACAGGTTCCGGCGCGACTTGCGCGATGAGATCCGCAATCACATCGGCAGCCTCCCGCAGGTTGGTTTGCGCGAACAAACTTTCCAGCGCCGGCGCGACGTAGGCAACGCGGCCTTTGCCGTGTCGCGAGAGAACAATACCAGGCAACACAGCCTCCGATTCGCCGGCCACGATGTCGGCCGACACCGTGCCGCCATCGAGCGCGGCGATTGGCTGGTAGTCGAACACCGGCACGAGTTTGTTCGACCAGCGTAGATACAAGTCATGGAAGCCGGGATGATCCGAGGTGTGACGCTCCACCAACGCGGCCTTCTCGCCGGTGAGTGTAACGGGTCGGACGCGAATGAGTTCTTCCAAGCCAAATTGTTCTTGGCGGACAAGTTTCGGCGCGGCTGGAGCGAAACCAAGACGGAACAAAGCAACAGGACGATTCAGCGGCGGCCCTTCCTGTCGCCAGAGCGAGGCGTCATAGCTGACAATCAATCCGCCGCCGGCGGCGACGAACGCGCGGAGATTGCGAATCTGTTCCGCGGTGAGATGTTGAACGCCGGCAAGATAGACGACCTTGTAGCGGGCGAGGCGCGCGGGATCGTTGAGCAAGCTGGGAAGCGCCGACGCAACCTGAATGTGCCTCCGAATGCACGCGACGAACGCGCCGTGTGTTGAGGAGCGCACATCGGTCACGGGGCGTTCTTTGTGGTGAGGTTTGCTGCTTCCGCCGCCAGTTCCCCAAACCACGGCGACATAGGGGTAGTTCTCCATGCCTTGAAAAGAATCCTCGTGGCGCGCGATGATGCTGAATGGCCGGCGGAGGATGTCGCGGTTGTTCGTTTTGCGGACATACTGGTAGGCGCTATAGACAATCGGCCCACCGCCGAACATCGCCGTGACAAGAATCTCCTGCTGCACATTCCAACTGCCGGGAGCGACGCGGCTGCTGAGCCGATAGGACACATACGGCCAGACGAACAGCCCGGTAGCGCGCGCCAAGCTCACGCCTTCTGCGCGATGGAGAATGGACTGACTGCGTTCGTACAGAAAAGCGTCAAGTTCCGCCGGCACACGCGGGTCTTCGCCCAGGAGCCGCTCCGGGTTGTTGATGTTGTAAATGAGCGGGATGTCGCGGTGGCGTTTGACGATGCGACGCACCTCGTGAAGGAGGCCGACAAGCTGGTCTTGATACCACGCGTGATACCGTCGGATGGTTGCTTGTTCCGCCGGTGTGTAGTCGGAGAGTTTCTCGTGAAATGGAATCTCCGAGCCGAATCCCTTACGGCAACCGTCGCAGTAACACGTGCCGGGCCGTGGCCAGAAATAGCACGCCGCCCAACTGTCGAAGTAAATGCCGTCAATCTCGTAGTCGCGCACGACGTGCTCGACGAGGTCGAGATACGCCTGCCGGTACGGCGTGTTCCAGCAGACCGTGCCGTGGTCCTCGCCGCTGCCGAACTGTGAGCGCGACGGTCCGCCGCCGGGACGGGAGACGTGCGCGTATTGCGGATAGTCACGCGTGACCATAGACCACGCGAGTTTGTGCATCGTGGAGATGTAGGGCACGACGCGGATGCCGCGGGGTTTGCAGGCGGCGATTGTCTCGGCGAGCAGATCGCGTTTGCCCTGCTGCGGATGCCGGGAGAAGGCGACACCCTGAATCGTCGCGTACTTGCCCATCGTTGCGAAGCGAAGGACGTTGGCGTTCACATCGGTCATTGTTTCCGCCAGCGCCTGAGCGTCGAACTCAAGGTCCGGCGTGAACGGAAACGCGTAAGCATCCACGAGAAAGACCCGGGCTGATTGGAGCCAGAGCATGTCAGCCGGTTTGCTTTGAACGGCCAAAGTATTTCGTCCCATCAACCCCACGCCGACGCCACTCAACAGCGCGGCCTTGAGGAACTGGCGACGACTTGGATGAGGAAATGTGTTGCTCATAAGTTATGGGCGGGTGACACGGAGTCGCAGGAAGCGGTTGGTAGCCGCCGGCGCGATGTCGGTAACGGTGACTTGGGCGACGCCGTCGGTGACGGGGGATTCGGACCAAGTTGCGGGACCGAGCCAGCCGGTGTTGTTGATGTTGGAGAGGATGCAGGACCAGTCGCCGTCGGGGAGGATCGTGGCCGCTTCGACGCGATAGGCGAGGTTGGTGGCGTCGGTGTTGCGAGTGAACGTGATTCGGAACCAGCCGTTGCTTGGTTCCTGTGTGGTGGCGGCGCGATAAACGCCGCCGGTCGGGCTGCGTCCGAGGCCGTATTCCATCAAGTTCGGGATGCCGTTGTTGTTGGGATCGTTGAATTCGCTGCCGGCGCCGAGGTTGTGGTAGCTGGCGTAGTAGTCGTAGGTGACCAATCGGATGCGGCCGGTGACGGAGAGCGAGAACGCGGTGGGAGAATACTGCGTCACCCAGATTAAACCGGGCCAAAGCACCGGGAGATTGGTGGTCGCGAACGTGTTGACGATGCTGCCGGCGGTCAACGGAACGAAGACGTCGCCCGACTGCGGCGTGTAGCCGTTGAGGGTGACGGTCAGGTTGCCGGCGAGGTTGGCGGTGCCGCTGACGTTGAGTTTGTCGCAGACGTTCGAGCCGGAGATTCTGACGCGCAGGCTGCTGGAAGCCACGGCGATGAAATTGCCGGTGCCCGAGAGGGTGTTCAACGGCGTGACCGATCCTCTGTTGGTGACGTTGCCGGTGATCTGGCCGAAGCCGGTGAGCGTGGCGTTGGTGGCGAGGAGCAGACCGTTGGCGAATGCGTTGGTGCCGCCGCGCAACTGAAGCGTTGCCGCGCCGTTGCCGGTGCCAATAACAAACACCTGTCCGTTGCTGACGACGCTGTTGCTGACGCTGAGCGTGCCGCTTTGGAAACTCAGGACACCTTGAGTGCCATTCGTGGCAACAAGGCTGTCGGCAAACGCGGTTCCGTTGCTGAGCATCAAGCTGCCGCGATGAATCTCCAACACACCCGTGCCACTCGCATTGGCTGCGGTCAGGTTCCCGCCGAAGATCTCAACGACATTGTCCACGCTGCTAGTGTTGAAACCAATGCAGACATTACCGGCGACAACCGTGGCGCTCGCGGCAATGCTCAGTTGGTTGCTCGGGCCGGAGTTTCCAACGTACAGGCTGGACGCATTGCTCCAAATGGAACCGGTGCCGGTGACGAGGGCACTGTTGCCGTTTGCCGTGGTATTGCTCCCGATGAAGCCAACGTCGTTGAACACGGTGCCGCCGTTGTTGATGATCAGCGAATTGACGGAGCCGTCAGAACCCACCAATAAGTTGCTGATGCTGTTCCAGATGGAACCGCTGCCAGTAACGACAACGGTGTTGTTGCTGCTTGTGGTGGTCGTACCGATGCGACTGTAGTTGTTGAACACGATGCCGCCGTCGGCAATGGTCAGCACGTTGGCAGAATCTTGGTTGCCGACGTTGAGATTGCCAGCGTTGGTCCAAACCGAGCCGTCGCCGGTGACCAGCACGGTGTTGTTACTGCTCCTGGTGAGATTACCAATGGAGCCGTGAGCGTTTCGCACAAATGCGGCGTTGCTGATCGTCAACTTGTTGCCCGCGCCGGAACTGCCGATGTACAGGTTAGATGTATTGCTCCAGACTGAGCCGGAACCGGCGACGAGGACCGTGTTGTTGCTGCTGCTGGTGTTGTTGCCGATGTAGCCGGTGGAGTTCCGCACGAACGCGGCGTTGGTGATTGTCAACCGATTGGCCGCGCCGGAATTGCCGATGTACAGCGTGGACGAATTGCTCCAGACCGAGCCGGGGCCGGTGACGGTCACGATGTTGTTGCTGCTGCTGGTGGCGTAGCCGATGTAGCCAATGGCATTGGTTACTTGTAGTCCGCCCATAATCGTCAGGCTGTTCTTCGGCGTGTTGGTTCCCACATAGAGATTTCCTTGCTGCAGCCAAAATCCGTTGCCCGTGGCGATGACCGTGCCGCCGTTGGTGGCGCTGCCTATTTGACAGATTCGGCTCCTCAACACGCCATTCGCGAACCGCACCGTCGCCGTCCCGTTGCCACCCAGTCTGAGGGGAACTGCGGTCGCGTCGAGAGTGCCGGTGTTGATGAGCATCTCGCCGTTCATCTCCAGCGAGCCGACTCCGCTGACGCCGGCGGCGAGCGTGACATTGCTGATACTGAGTCGTCCGCGCGGTCTGATGAGGACGTTGGCCATCGCCCACGCCGGGGTTTCCACCGACAACGTGTTGGTCGAACCAACCGGGGCCGACACCATCGTGAACCAGTTCGTCAAGCTCCACGGTGCCAGCGCATCCACGGTCACGGCCTTGGAACTCGCGTTGGTGATGACCAAATAGGAGTGCGTATTGGTCGGGGCGACTCCCAGTGACCAGCGACCCGCTTCCCGCCAGAGGCCGCTGCCGGCATCAACCCAGATGTTGGTTGAATTAGTCATGTTCTGGCGCCCTGCGTGGAAGACGGCGCTGCCACCGGAGAAATTTGTCGTGCCGAAGTTGAACACCATGCCGAAGAATTCGGCCACGCCGCCGTTGGTCGCGGAGAGCGAGCCATAGTTGATGACGCCGTTCAATATGCGCAAGGTGCCGCCATCGGCTCCCAGTGTGCCCCAGTTTGCCACCGTTCCTGTGATCGTGCCCTGTCCCGTCACGGAATTGCCGTTGGTGATCATCAGCGACGTGACTGCGAGTGTTCCGTTCGATAGCAGGATCGCGTTGTCCACGGCCTCCTCGGTAAAGCCCACGTATGCGGCGTTGGCATAGGCAGCGGCGCCTTCGACAATGCGCAGTAGATTGCTCGAACCCTCGTATCCGACATACAGAGCGGTCGAATTGCTCCAGACTGGGCCCGAACCGGCGACGGTCACGACGTTGCTGCAACTGACCGCGTAGTAGCCGATGTAGCTGGCGAGGGCGCGGACGCGCCCGCCGTTGCTGACCGTCAACTGGTTGCCAACGCCATAGCGTCCGATGTACAGGGACGATGTGTTGCTCCACACCGAGCCGGTGCCGCTGACGGTGATGATATTGCCGGTGGCGGACGCCGAATATCCCATGTACGCCGATGCGTCCATGAGGCGCGCGCCGCTGGCAACGAACAGTTGGTTGCTGCTGCCGGTGTAGCCGGCGTAGAACGTGGAGTTGGTCCAGAGACTGCCGGCGCCGGTCAACAGCGCTGTGTTGTGGGAACTGTTCGTTTGGTAGCCGAAGTAGCCGTAACGAGTGACGAGTCGTCCGCCGTTGGTGATCGTCAACTGGCTCGGAGCGGACGCATTGCCAACATACAGATTGCCGAGACTGGTGGCATTGGTGCCGGCCGTCAACGTGCCGCCGTTGATGATGACGCGGGCAGAGGCGCCGCCGCCAATCGTGGGATCGCGCAAGGTGACAGTGCCGGTTCGGATAATGACGGTGGCATCGGTGTTGGTGCCGATGATGGTGAAGGAGTTGGTGGCGATGAATTGGCTGTTGGTGAGCGCGAGCACACCGTCGAAATGATTGGTGACGCTGCCGGGGAGACCGTCAATGCGGATGGCGCTATTGGTCGCGGACAACACCGCGCCGCTGAGCAGGGTCAATGCCCGGACAACGCGCAACGGTTGATTGCTGGGAAGGCCGCTGACGAAAAGCGTGTTGGTGTTGCCGAGCGGCGCGCTGAGCAACAGATTGCTGACAGTGAGCGCCGTGGGCGTGTTGGTCGCGGCGGCAACAATCGTGATGGTCTTGCTGGTGGTGGTGGCAATCCGAACCAGCGACTGGCCGTTGCTGGCCGGCCGGCCGAGGGACCAGTTGACCGTGTTGGTCCAGTTGCCGCTGCTGGTGGTAATCCAGTCATTGGTGCTGCCCGTCGAGGAGGTGACGATCACGGCGTTGGGTTTGATATTGGTGCTGACGCCGAGCGGCCCGGTGGCGATGAGCGTGACGGTGTTGGTGCCGGTGGCCAAGTAGCTATAGAAGAATGAACCGATGCTGGCCGGCAGGTTGGTCGTGACGCCATTGCCCAAATCCCAGAAACGATTAGTGACCGTGCCGGCGGTGGTGTCGGTGAAACCGACAGTGAGCGGCACGGGTCCATTGGTGGGGCTGAGCGAGAAGCTGGCCGTGGGCGGCGCGAGGCCGGTGCCGGCGACGCCGTTGACGCAGTGACCGCCGTCGCTGTTGAAGATGACGTTGCCAGTGTAGTTGGTCGAAGTGGTCGGTGCGAACTGGACAGTGACGTTGGTCGAACCGTAGCCGGGCACGGTGAAGGGCGAGCCGGAGACAATGGCAAACACGCCGTCGGAGACGCTGGCATAGCCGCGCAGAGTGCTCGCGCCGGTGTTGTTGACGGTGAAGGATGTTTGCGCGGTCGAGCCCGTCGTCACCATTCCGAAATCGTAATTCGCAGGGGTGACGACCAAGTCGCCACCATCGTTGTCGAGCACGGTCAACAAAGCTGTGCCATCAATCCAATTCTGTACGCGCGCCGTGATGGTGGCCGATTGCGGGCCGTCAAGGATGTCATCGTCAAGGATCGTGATGTTGAACATGGCGTTGGTCGTGCCCGTGGTAATAACCACGTTGGTCGGGACAATCGCCTCAGTGACATCGCTGGAAGTCAACGCCACCGTCACGTTGGTGGCCACGGGGGCACTGACGTAAACCGTGCCACTCACCGTGCCGACGCCTTCCAACACCTCGGCGGGAACGGCGAGCGTCAGCGTGGCGGTTTCATTGTCGTGGATGATGATGTCGGCCGAACCGGGGGCGCAACCTCCCGCAGTGGCTGTGATGGTCGCGGACTGATCGCCATCGAGGATGGCATCGTTCACAATGGTCACGTTGAAGACGACGTTGCTCTGGTTGGCGGGAATCAACACGGAAGCGGGCACGGTGACTTCGCTGGTGTCGCTGCTCGTCAGCGTGACAGTCAGGTTGGTGGTCATGGTTGGCGAGACGGAAACTTGTCCCTGCCCCACCAGCGTCCCATCGCCTTCGGTGGCGGAAGCGGGAAGCGTGACAGACAGCGCGAAGATGCCGACTTGAAACGTCATCGTGGTGGCGCTGGCGGAGAACCCGCCAAAATAGATGCCGGAGGTGGTGCCGTCCCACCAGCGCGCGCACGGCGCAGAGGTGTCGCTGAAGACGTTGCTGTAACCAGCGGCGGTGTTACCGAGGTAGTAGAGGTCCTTGGAGTCACCGCTGTTCACATTGAATTGGAAGTGCCAGAGGTTGTCGGCCTGCATGAGGGAGACTTCGTAATTGAGGTGGGAGGTGTTGTAGTTGGTGCTTTGGTTGTTTTTGTTGCCAAGTTCGTCAATGTGCCAGATGGCAACGCCGGCGGCGGGCAGGCCGGAGTCGCGCCCGATCTTCTGGCGGTTCTCGACGAGATAATACTCGGTGTTCACGCCCGGTTTTTTGTAGCGATAGAACTTGTTGAAGTCCGTCCCCGCGGCGCTGACGGAAGCGACGAAATTGGAGGCGCTGGTCAACTCAATGGTGGTGGCCCAACCGGCGGCGCGTTTGAGGTAGGCGCAGACTTGTCGGGGGTTGCCGCCGCTGCCGCCGTAGTCCATCAGGCAAAACACGCCGGCGCCGCCCTTGGAATCGTAGTCGTAATCGTAGATGTCCGGAAACCCGCAGAGCATGTGGCCGTTCTCGTGGCAGAAGGTTCCGATGGTCGGCGAGGAGCCGATGTTGGTAATTTGATACCGGTAGAGCTTGCGGGTAGGAGACAGTTCGACGCCGCTAATGGCACTCGAATGCGGCCACAGCCCATAACTCCACACGCCGCCGTTGCCGCCGGCGTAATAGACGTTGAATGCGATCACCCGGTTGCTGCCGTCCACGGTGAGCGCGTCGAAAGTCGGCAGGATTTCGGTCTCGTAGTTTGGCATCGCCTTCAGGATGGCAACGGCATCGGTAATCAACAACCGGGCCTGCGGGCCGGCCGGTTCGCTGGTGTCGTTGTAGTAGCTCTTCGGCAACGCCATGCGGATGTAGATGGTGACGACGTTGGTGTACGTGAGCAGGTTGTTGGAGTTGTCGAGGAAGTATTGCTTCACCGAACCGTTGTTGCCGTAGCCGGTGTAGTTGTCGCCATTGCAGTAATCCACGATTTCAGCCTGTGGAATCGTGGCCGGGTCGTCATCGAAGTCAATCAACATACACAGCCCGACTTTCGTGCCGGTGGTCGGGGACGACGGCGGGGCGAGCATTGTATCGATCTCCGGCACCTGCCCGCCGCCGGCTTCCGCCAGACGCATCGCCTCCTTGCGTTTCGTCCAGCGTTCGGTGATTTGCATCTCTTGATCCCATTGCTGGAACCGTTCGTGGACTCGCTTCTGCCGGGCAGCTTTATTGATGCGCTGGCGCTTGGTCAAGCCGAGCTTGGCAGGATCCACTTTCCCGATGGGAGGCCCAACCGGCTTCAGTTCGCTGCCGTCTGCTGACAACTTCGCGTAGTGATACGCCTTCGTGGCCGGGTTGAACGCGACGGTAAACCCGTCCAGTGTCTCGAACACCGCGTAGAACTCGTCGCCTTCGCCCCACAGTTCGATCTTGGTTCCGTCTGGTTGGGTAAACGCTGTCTTTCCCGCAAACGGCGCTGCCCATCCCGATCCGCCCAACATCCACAGCCAAATTGCTGCGGCCAGAATGCGACATTGGAAGGCCGATCTCGTCACGGCCGGAAGTATATCCCGGCATCCCATGCGACACAATACCGGCTTTGCAGAAACAACGGCTCGTGGTAAGAATGGCGGCATGAAGATCACACGACGCCGGTTTTTGGGAACGATGGCGGTTACCGCAGGAGGTATCATGGCACCGCCGGGCTGTAGCCGCGGCGCTCTGTCGCCGCGCCTGTCCCGCACCCCGGCGGAGCGGCGTGGCTACAACGAATCGCCCGATTGTGCCTCCACGGAGCACTTCTGGTATCGGGTCGGACCGAAGGACATCTACATTGACTCGCACCGCGACAATAAGGCGTTTGGGTTCGGAGATGGGAAAGTTTTTCTGTCGGAAGACAACGGACGAAGCTGGCCGCACAACCTCGCGTTTCCCGACGCCGACCACATCACGTTCAGTTACATCATCAAGAACGGCAACATCCTCTTCGCCACCGAGACGAAGATGTTCCTGAGCACCGACAACCTCAAGACCTGCCGTCAGCTCACGTTGAAAAAACAGGACGGCTCCGATTACATTCCGCACACACCGCAGAAACCGGACTCCCCCGGCTGGTATTTCCTCCCGCTCCACGGCGTTGCCGCGTGGGACGTCAACGGCACGGAGATTCTCGCGTGGGGCAACTACGGCAACGTCATGGGCGGCGCCACCCCGCTCAACGTTTACTACTCCGCCGACGGTGGGCAGACCGTGAAGATTGCGTATGCGTTCGGGCAGAATCCCGTCTGGCGCGATGGCGGCAAGACCGGCAACCTGCTGGGCGACCCGTCGAACCCGGTTATGTGCCGGCATATCCACTGCGTCGCCTTCAACCCCGCCGAGAATGCGTTCTACGCCTGCACCGGCGACGGCGACCGCGACGGCAAACACGAGTGTCACTGGATTCGCGGCACGTATGACGTGAAAAAAGACAAATGGAGTTGGAGGGTGATTGTCTCGACCGAATCGAACACGCGCTACAAATGCGGCGGCATCAATTTTGTCGGCGGCAAAGTCTATTGGATCAGCGACTCCAACGGCCCGCTGCCACACGACCGCGGCATTTTCCGGTGCGACCCGGCCGACATTGCCAATCCCGCGAAGCACGAGTTGCTTTTCCAGCCGCAATACGAATGCGCCAACATGATCATTCAAGACGGCGTCATCCTCGCGGCGCACTATGCCACCGCATCACCCTACACCGCGGGAATCATTTATTCGCCCGACATGGGAAAGACGTGGACGCAATACGATCTCAAGGACATCGGCAAACGCTCGCCCACTCGCATTCACGCCAAGAACGCCGAAGGCTGGTTCCGCGCTGACCTGCGTTCCGGCTGGATCAAACGCGAAGAAGTCCTCTTCCTCAAACCCAAGTAAGCGGACCGCGCCCGTAAAATGTTCCGGGTCTGTTGAATTAGTGTGGGAGCGGCCTTCTGGCCGCGATCTGCCAGCTTTTTGTTGCGGATTCAACCAAAGCTCTCCCAGTGCGCAAGGGCGGGGAGACCTCACGGTCGCGCATCAGAAAGTACTCCTCACGCTCCGCGTGAGGGATGCTCCGGAGACATCACGCGGAGCGTGATGAGTACTACGGCCCTAACCGCACACGATAGAACAATGCCGCCGCATTCGTCGCGCCGCCGGTGTGAACGTAGTTGGTGACGCTCTCGCCGACACCGGGGACGTAAATCACGGAACTGAAATCAGCGAAACCACTGCCGGGAACCGAGTTCGTCTGCACCACGTAACTCTTGCCGCCCACGGCTGTCCATGTGATGCGAACGTCATCGCCCTCGCGCGCCATGCTCGTGATGCGCAGGCAGGAGAGGCTATTCGTCACGATGGTGCCGGCGAGCGACTCTTGCAGGTTCGACATCCCATCGCCGTCGGGATCGCCCTCAGCGGTGAGGACGATGCCGTTGTTGATGAACGTCGAGTGGAAATTCGTGTTGCCGTAGATCACGTCAATGACGCCGTTGTTGACGACCGGCCCGTAGGATTCGAGGACCGCACCGTTGCTGGCGCGGAGCACGCCGTTGTTGGTTAAGCCGTTCATGAGAAGAAGTGTGCCGCCCCGGATGTTCAGTGTTGCGGACTGCGAGCCATCACCAAGAATGAAGGGGCTGCCGTTGCTGACGGTGCCGCTTTGGACGCTGAGAATGCCGCCGTTGAAGGCGAGCGCGCTCATTACGCCGTTGGTGGCAAAGAACCGGTCGGCGATGATGGTACCGCCATTGAACGACAATGTTCCCCGGCGAATATCCAGCGTGCCGTCGCCTGCGCCGTTGGTTACGACCAAGTTGCCGCCGACAACCGCGAGCACGTTACCGGTGGAACTGGAAAAGACGCCGACAGTCACGTTGCTGGCGAACACCGTGCCGCTGTTCGTGATGGTCAACAGGCTGTAGGTCCCGTGACAGCCAACGGAAAGGTTGCCGCTGTTGTTCCAGACGGAACCGGGGTCGGTCACAGTGACGGTGTTGTTGCTGCCGCCGGTCAACCACCCGATCTGGCATGAGGTGCTGTAAACGGTGCCGCTCTTAGCAATGATCAGCGCATTACTGAAGCCGGAGAAACCAATGTACATCTCGTAATGGTTGCTCCAGACAGAGCCAGAACCAATCACAGTGATACTATTGGCGTGGGCGTTGGTTTCATATCCCATAAGGCCCTGACCGTTGTACACCCTGGCGCCGTTGGTAATGTTCAACGCGTTGCCAGAGCCAAATTCGCCAACAAACAGAGCAGGGCCACTGCTGCTGTTCCAGACCGAACCAGGGCCAGTTACGGTAACGGTGTTGTGTTGGCACCGGACCAGCAACCGATCTCACCAGACCAGCTGAATACTGTGCTGCTGTTGGCGATGGTTAGCGTGTTGCCGGAGCCGTAGTAGCCAACCAGCAGCATAGCGTTGTTGTACCATAAGGAGCCGCTGTCAGTAATCACGACCCAGTTATTGGAAGCAGACACCGTGTTGCCGATGTAGCCGTAATTCACATTGCTGAGGATGCCGCCTCCAGAGATGGCCAGCGAGTTGTTGGTGCCGGAGTACCCGACGAAATAGTTGGTCCCGGAGTTGTTGACCAAACTTGTAATGAGGTTGCTGGTGTTGTCCTCGGCGCGCGCGACCGCCATGCAGGCATACACAAGGCACAAGGCCAGCGCTACGGCTTTTCCTGCACGGACGTTGGTTGGCACTTGTCGGCTCATGGCTTGGCCCTGTCGCCGCACAGCGTAGTCGGCACACGACAGCATGTCGAGCGCGGAGTGTCGGGCAGAGCCGCCGGGACGGCGGCGCTCCATCCCCGAAACTGTGGCCGCGAGCCTGCTCGCGGCTACAAGAAACTTCGCGTCTTCGCGCCCCTGGTCGCCGTAGGCGCCGCCTTCGGCGGGTAAACTTCGCTGTTCGTCCGTCCGATCCTACTTCCGCCACGGCGGGGGAACGGCGGCGGCTTCGTCGTCGCCGACTTGGCAGGCTTGGAGACCGCTGGCTTGGGCAATGTAGAACAGGCGCCCGTTGGACACGATGCCGCCAATACACTCGCGCGGCTCCAACGGCGGGCCGGTGGAGGCCACCTTGTTGCCATCGGCCAGGTCTATCAAGTCCATGTTCGCCCCCAACGCGAACGAGCCGGAAACCGTGAACCGGGTGCAGGCGTAGCCGTAATTGAACCGGCTGAGGATTTTGCCGGTGGCTTTGTCGAGAACGTGACCGTCGCGGCCGGAGGCGTTGGTGAAAATGAATTTGTCGGTGATGGTGATGACGTTGACCGCCGAGGCGACCGGCTCGGATTGCCAAACCAACGAACCGTCGCGGGCATCGAGGCACCAGACGTGACGATTCTTCGTTCCGCCATGAGGGGCGTTGTAGCCGCCGAGATACAATCGCCCGTCCTTGCCCGACAATGAACAGCCGGCGGTGACGTAGTGGTTGGTGGTCTGCCAGAGGACGGTGCCGGTCAGCGGGTCGAGCGCCGCGGTCAGGCCGCGCGCGCCTTGCGCGGCGTAGCCGAAGAACGTCGAGTAATAAACCTTGTCGCCCAGCAGACAGACGCCGCAATCGTTGCCGCCGGTGCCGAACGCGGAGAAATCTTTCGTCCAGAGTTCCTTGCCGGTCCCGAAGTCCCACGCGCGCAACAACGGCCGGTTGTCTTTCGGGTAATACGGATTGTCGTGCGTGTAAATCCAGCTCATCACTTCCGCGCCGTCCGGCGACGGCTCCGGCGTGCCCCGGAAGATGAACGGCTTCGCCGTCCCCTGCGCCGCGTAGCGTCCAGTGCCGAACCCATAGATGACCGCGTTCTTGTGGATCACCGGCGGCCCTTGCCGGCTCCAGCTTGGCGAGCCGGTGAACGGCGCTTCCCAGAGAAGCTTGCCTGTCGCCGCGTCGAAGCAGCGCAACAGCGATCGCTTCATCCCGGCCTGCGGCACCAAGAGCCTCTCGTTCAGGTAGAGCGGCGACGTGAACGACAGATAGACATGCGGGAACCATTTCCGCCACAGCAGCCGGCCCGTTTCCTGTTCCACCGCGATCAACTGTCCTTCGCTGGTGTGCGTGTACAGCCGGCCGCCGCCGCAGACCGGCACGTGCTTGAACGTGCCCTCGTAGCGGCGCACCCATTTCATGTGCAACGGCGTCTTCAAGCGCTGGTTGTTGGCGTTGCTGTTGGCGAAGTCGCCGTAGTTCGTGAACCAATCGTACTCGCGGCCGGCCAGCTTGCCCGTCAACGGGCTGCGGATCCGGTGCAGTCTCAGTTCTTTCGTTGGCAGCGGCGCTTTCCCGCCGGGGCCGAGCACGTAGAGATAACCGTCCTCCGCTCCGAAATAAACGCGCCCGTCCACCACGGCCACCGGCGCGCTGATCGGATGCCCGAACGCCGTCGCAAACGACCACGCCTTGCCCTTGCCGTCGAGCGGAACCACGTGCAACTTCCCGTCCAGTCCGCCGTAGATCGCCGTGTCGCGCAACAACACCGACGGCGCGATGGCTCCGTCCGCACCGAGCATTTGCGGCTTCTCCTCACCCGGCCTATGCCGGCAGAAGCCGAGTCCTTGTTCCGGCCGGCAGCGGAACACGTCCGCGCCGCGCAGGCTGACGGAACTGAAGCTCAGCAACCCGTGCAAGTAGATGGCCGTCTCGGTGCCGTGAACGTAGTTGGTCTGAGGTTTGCCGTCTTTCAGGGAAATGATTTCGACGCGCCCGGAATTGTCGCGGCGATGCCATTGCACGTACGCGGTGCCGTTCTCGCTGAGCGTCAGGCCGAACGCGCCGGGATATTCCTTCCCGGCGAAATTCGGAATCTCGGCGAGACACTCCACCGTGGCGTGATCGCCGACGTCTTGCAGCCACAACAACCGTCCGCCCGCCATGGCCACGATGCGTTTTCCGTCGGCGGCGATGTCAATCGGGCAACAGAACTGGTCCTGCCACTTGACGCGCCCTTGTTTGTACGCCAGCCAGTCCTTGCTGCTCCAGCGGTCGCCGGGGAACTTCAACACCTCGCTGACAAAATCCCATTTCCAACATTGTTTGCCATCCGGCTCCAACGCGAAGAACTGCGAACCGAGCGTCGCGAAATAAACCCGCCCGCCGCTGACAACCGGCGCGCTGAAGATTGGCTCACCACAAAAGATTTCGCGCGCCAATTTCCCCGTCGCGGCGTCGAGCACGTAATACCAACCCGCCATTGTGCCGAAATGCAGTCGCCCGTTCACCAGCGCCGGGGAAGAAACGTTGTTGCAGTTGGCCGCGCCGCCGCGCGTGGGAAACCGCCAGACGACCTTGAACGTGCTGGCATCAATGCAGAACGCCGTTCCCGAAGCGTCCACGACATACACGCGCCCCGCAGCCACGACCGGCGCCGTCAGCACCGCGTCTTCGAGCGGCACCGCGCCGAGGAGTCCCAGCGCCGCCGAGACAGAGCGTTCCGGAACATTACCGGAACGGCGGCAGTCAAATTTGGATTGGACCCAGTCCTCGCCCGCCGCGGCGGTCAACAGGCTGAACGCTATGAGGATGCTGCGCACGATGCCTTCTCGTAACGCCAACGCCGCGCCGCTGTCAAGCGCGGTTGACAACTCATGGTCGCGTCACCCGTAGGCGGAGGAAGCGATTGGTGGCGGCAGGTGCGATGTCGGTGACGATGACTGCGGCGATGCCGTTGCTGGAGGCAGATTCACTGTAGCTGTCCACGGCAGGGCCGAACCAGCCGGTGGCGTTGATGTTGGAGAGGATACAAGACCAGTCGCCGCCGTTGGTGAGGAACGTGGCTGCCTCGACGTGGTAGGCGAGATTGGTGGCATCGGCATTGCGGGTGAAACTGATCTGGAACCAGCCGTTGCTTCGCCCGTGGGTCGTGGCGGTGCGATAGACGCCGACGGTGGGATTGTTACCGAGCGCGTATTCCATCAGGTTCGGGATGCCGTTGTTGTTCGGGTCGTTCAGGTCGCTGTTGGTGCCGAGGTTGTGATAGTCAGCCCAGAGGTCGTAGTTGGCCAAGACGGGGCGGCCCGTGACGGTGAGTATGACAGCGGTGGCGTCGTATTGCACGCTCCAGCCGAGGCCGGGCCACGGTGCCGGGGCGGTCACCGCAACGAAAGTGCCGGTGACGCTACCGGCGGTGAGGATGGTGAATGTCTCGCTGGCTCGCGGCAGCGCAGCCGTCCAGTAGCAGGTTGAGCGTGCCGCCCAAGGTGGCAGCGTTGCTTACGAGGAGCTGGTCGCAGACGCCAACACCGGCAATGTCAATGGTGAGTTGGCCACTCGCAGCCTGCGTGTAACTGCCGGCCACCGTCAAAGTCCCAACCGATGCACCGGGGGACACGATGCCAGCGGCTGTTACGTTGCCGAGCACGGTGCCGTTGCCTTTCAGCGTTTGGTTGCTGGAAACCGTGTAGCCGCTGATTGCGGAAACATCCAATGTCGCGTCACTGTTAACGGTGATCGTCGGGCTGTTGCTGATTGAGCTTGTCAGGCCCAAACGCAGCGTGCCGGCGGAAATCGTTGTCGCCCCAGTGTACGTGTTGGTGCCGGACAGGGTGAGTGCACCAGCGCCGATCTTGACCAACGCCAAGGAACCGGTGCCGCCGTCGGTTAATATCCCGCTGTAGGTGGTGTCGGAGTTGTCCGTGCCCACCGTGAGCGTTGCGGGGGAGTTGGTGCTGCCGTTCTGAATGTTCGCGCTGGAACCGGAGAGACTGGCAAAGGTAAAGTTGTAACCATTCAATCGAAGGACGCTGGCGTTGCCGGTGACAGTCAGGCTGCCGGTGCTTAATGCGTAAGAGTTGAGTGCCACGACGGTGGTGACCCCGCTGATCTTCGTCGAGGCATAGCTGTTGGAGCCGGTGGCAGGAGCAAGGTAGATCGTACCGCCGTTGTAGTTGCTGCCAGACCCAAACTCGAGTGCGTAATTGCCGGCGATGGCGCCGGTCAGTGTACCAGTGCCACCGTTGAATGCAGTAATTCGAGAATCCCCAGTTAGTGTGATGGGGCCAGCCCACGTTCCAAGCTGAAGACGTAACGCGCCATTGTACCCGCTTTCGTTAATCCCGTTGCCATTCAGTAAGAGGTTCTGTCGAAAGGTGTAACTGCTACTGCCGTTAAAGACTTGGCCCCCCTTGCTCACAACCAATGTCGCATTACTAAGCCCGCCAGCGACACTGGCGCCAAAACGGTTGGCAGCGCCACTGGCAACGAAGCGCACATTGTTGTGAACATAGTTTGTCCCGATAAATGCGCTGTTATCGCCGGTCAACGTGTAGGACCTCCATGAGACTGTGTTGGTAAAGATGTTGTTGCCGGCGCCAACGAGCGCGTTGGCAATCGTTATGTTGTTCGCGTGAACAAACCGTAACGTGGCGTAGTTACTAATGATGCCGCTCACTGACGCAGAAGCATTGGTGCCATTGCCAATTTGCAGGGTGCCGTCATTGACGAGTGTGCCGGCGTTGTAGGTGTTGCTCCCGGTGAGAATCAGTGTGCCGGATCCGTTCTTGCTGAGAGCACCGGCCCCTGTGATGACGCCGTTGACTCGCAACGTGCCGTTGCTATTGACGGTCCACGTGGTGGCGGCACCAATCACAACAGGCGCGGCAATCGTATAGGTGTACTGGTTGTTGACGATGATGCCGTTGTTGACCGTGAGGGTGGTGGCGCCATCGTCGGTGATGGTGAAGTCGCCGGCGCGGTTGAACGTGATGATCCCAACTGTCCGACTGACAGTATCCACCACGCTGGTGGAACCGGCTGTGGCAAACACCGCATTGTTGCCCGAGTCGGCCACAACGCCTTCGTTCCAACTGGCGAGGTCCGACCAGTTGCCGGTCGCGCTGGGATTGATCCAAACGGCAAGTTTCATGATGACGACGCATGCGGATTGTATATTGGTACTCGCGCCGAGAAGGCCGCTGGCGATCAAGGTGACTGTGTTGGTGCCCGGCTCAACATAGGTGTAGCTAACGCTGCCGGTGGTGTTGGTCGTGTCACCGTTGCCGAAATCCCAAAACCAATTGGTAATCGTTCCTGTTGAGGTGTCGGTGAAGCTGACAGTTAACCCCACATTTACCGGATATGCTTCACAATCCGCAGGCAACAATCTATAGTTCAGC
>CAZNOK010000022.1:16001-34877 GCA_964574605.1 uncultured Verrucomicrobiota bacterium | reverse complement strand
GCCCACGAGTCCACCGGTGTCGCAGATCGCACGGATGACTTCATCGGGTTTGCCACGGAAATGTTTGTAAAGCGATGCGGCAGTGGTGTGGCTGGCGACCATCGGTTTCTTCGATGCTTTCGCCGCTTCGAGGCTCGTGCGCCAGCCGCTGTGCGCCACGTCCACGATAACGCCGACCCGGTTCATCTCCTCGATGGCCGCGCGGCCGAAATCACTCAGCCCGCCGTCATTCGGCTCGCCGCAGCCGTCGCCGAGCGGATTCCGGCGGTTGTAGGCAAGGTGCATCATGCGGATGCCAAACTGGTGGAAGATGCGGATGTAGCCTAGTTCGTCGCGGACGTTGTTCCACTGCTGGCGCAGCGGAACGCCGTTGGTGGTGAAATAGAGGCAAAGCTTGCCTTGTTTCTTCGCCGCGACAATGTCGTCGGGCTTCACCGCCTTGAACATCTCGTCGCGCATCAGGTCGGTCGAGTACGTGAACCGTGCGAGACGTTTCATGAGTCTCGTCGGATCGTTGCCCTCTTCGCCGGCGTTCTGGAAAATGCACGTCACCCCGGCGGCGCGGAACGCTTCGAGAAACTCTTTTCGCTCGGCTGCGTTTGTGGCCCAGCGGGTCATTGACATTTCCTCGCGTAAGTCCGCGAGTTCCGTGTCCGACGCGCCAGCCTCGATGGCCGCGCGGAAGGCGTCGCCGCCAATCGCCGCGCGCGGTGCGAAGCCGTAGGACTCGAACACGAGCGAATTGGCGTGGAGTTCGAGGCCGTGCTCCAAATCTTTCTGGCTCGGCTTCAACACCGACAACGCCACGTCGCGCGCCTTTTGGATTTTCTCGTTCGGTGGCGTCAGCGGTGACGGTGCAGCAGGCAAATGCGGCAGCGCGCCAAGCAACGTCAAACCGGCTGATGTTTTCAGGAAATTACGGCGTGTGAAGTTCATGGCGCGGCCATCTTAGCACACGCACGCAAGTAGTCGCGGGATTTTTCGGGCGCTTTGAATGTCTCGTCAGGCATCATCATGGATCTGGATGCTGTTGCTCGAACTTCTCTAACTTCTTCTGTTGTGATTGGTTCAACTTTTGAGCTTTAAGATACTGATAGCTTCTGCGTACAACGAGAGGATCCTTGCTTTCAAGTAGCGACATCGCTTCGCTGGTTGCTTCCGCGGAAGACACCTTTCCCCGTTCCAATAAAGTCAACAGCAAGTGGACTTCGTAGTAGCTATCCGCTCGCGCCAGCCAACCACTGAATCGGTCAAGATAACCCGAAGGCAGTTCTCGAGTGGAATCCCTCAGCGCCTCGAGGAACTGGACTCTCTTATTCGAGTCCGCCACCAGGTATGCGTCATCACGGCAGCGCAAGAAACAATCGGTGCCTGTTTCCCTCGATGCCTTGGCCAAGTAGCTCAATGCGGGACCGAGCAAATTCGCGTTACCATGACGCATGAGATGAACGACAGCATCCATGGTTGCGGCATCAAACAACTTCCGCGTTTGCAGTTGGTCTGTTGCAAAGGCTACATACGGGTATTCGCCACTACGCAAATACCGGATCAAGTCCTGCTTGTCACTCGCACTACTGGTCATTTCGCGAATCACATTCACGACTTCACCATGACTCCAGTGCCAAAGAGTGTAACACGTGTAGGCCGCCCCCACGACGATGACACCCTGTCTGGTCAACACGGTTGCCCCGGTGATCCCGTCAACTTTATCGCCCGCTGACGCAGAACTCTTGGGCATTGTGATCTGGTCCCACTTGATCGTCTTCAGTTGTGAGTTCGGGTCAGAAAGAAGTTGATGCAACTTTTTATGGTCGTCAGGTGAAAAGGGCCTGTGCCCCCGTTTGGTCAACCTGCCACCCGATGGGAGTTCGTAGCGTTCGTAATTGCCCAAAGGGTCGAAGTGGAGGCGAACTGTCACGATTTCAAACTTTGTATCCGCAGAAGCGACCGAACCGACATCCATGAAATACCTTGGATCTCCCTTCGAATCGAAGACCTGGACCACATTGCATGATATCGCTCCCGTATTGCCGGGGCCAGCGAGATTGACCCGGCGGGAGAGGCCCTTGGCGGCGTTGGAAGTTGGCGCAGCTCCTACGGATAAAACGCCAAACAGGACAACCAAACCCATGTGAATCATTGACAAGAAATCCTCTTTGGGATCGCTGTTGGAAAGATGGTTTGTGGCTTTTGAGTTCAACGGAGGCGATTCTACAAGGGTTTGGCGATGAAGGGAAGGTGGATTAGGAAGTGTGGCCTGGGACGTTGTTTTTGCGTCGCAACGTTACGTTGTAAACGGCAGTCGAAAAGTGGGACCCGACCAACGCAACCTCGATATTACGGTTTCGTTCCGTTTCTCTTGCGCTACGGAATCACCGGCAACACGATATGCGATGGGTGAGTGCGGTCGTGGTAGATGGTGTTGACAGCGGTGATGACGCGGCGGTTGTCGTTGAGCGGCTCGCCGGTGTTCGGGTTCACGTCGAAGCGCGGGAAATTGCTGCTGGAAATGTCCACGCGGATTCGATGGCCTTTCTTGAAGACGTTGGAGGTCGGGTACAATTTGATCGTGAACGGATAGATCGTGCCGGGCTTCATCAATTTTTCCTGCTTGAGCGATTCACGGAACCGGGCGCGGACGATGCCGTCGGTGATGTTCAGGTCGAAGCCGCCGGGGAAATCGTTGCTCGGTGGATATACGTCAATCAGCTTGGCCGTGAAATCGGTGTCCACGGCAGACGATGACGCCCAGAGTTTGACTTCAATCTCGCCGGTAACCTCGATGTCCTCGGTCAGCGGTTCGGTCTGGAAGACGACAATATCATTGCGCGCCGAGAGCGGGATGGGATGCGGGTACTTCCAGAAGTTGGTGGCGCCGCGTTGATTCCAAGCGCCGGCCACCAGCGTGATGCCGTCGCCGGAGGAGAGGCAGCCTCCGATGGTCGGCACGGGATTGCGCGGATCGAACTCGAAACTCGTTGACGCGCCGGATGCGGCGGGTTTCGTCTGGCTGAGCGCGCCGCCGGGTTGGAGGTAGAACGACGTGTAGCGTGTTCGCGCCAGCGGCCATTCGCGTTCGTCGCGCCAGAAACCGCCGTGACGGAGCAATCCTTTCTCGGTCTTCGAGCCATCGCCGGTGCCCATGACGAAGATGCGGACTTTCGTGGCAAACGGCGCGGCTTTGCCGACAGAGTTGTCGAGCCCCTTCAACCAATGGTCGTACCACTCCCGTCGCCATGCCAGTTCATCGGCGATGGCGGCGTCCTTGCCGAAATCCACTTGCCCGTGCGATGAGGATGCCTGCCGGCCATGAATCCACGGCCCCATGATGAGATATACCGGGCTTTTGAGCGTCTTGGTCAGCGCCCCGAAGTTCGCCGTTGTGTTGCCGGCCCAGGAGTCGTACCAGCCGCCGACGAGATAGACGGGAATGTCTTTGTAGCGTTCAGGGTAGTCCACGATGTTGTTCTGGATCCAAAACTCGTCGTTCGCGCCGTGTCGCATCGCCTCGACAAGCCAGTCCTCGTACTCCGTCGCAAACTTCAACGGCGTCGTGCCGCGCCGCAACGGCAGATACGAGAGGTAGTGAATGCGGTTGGTGCTCATCACCGCGAGCGCGGACGCAACGGACGGATCGTGAGATGCGCGGCTGCCGCGCCCGGCGTTGAGCATAATCCAATTCCAGAAACGCATCTCGAACGCGCCGGCGTTGCGCAGGGATTGCCGGCCGAGATTGGACATCGCATCCACCGGGATGATCGTGACAAGCTCCGGCGCGCGAGCCAACGCCATCGCGTGTTGGGTGCCGCCGACATAGGACGTGCCAGCCATGCCGATCTTGCCGTTGCTCCACGGTTGCCGTCCGATCCACGCGCAGCAGTCCACGCCGTCGGGACCATCGTCCACCAACATGTGCCAGACACCTTCGCTGGCGTAGCGGCCGCGCGTGTCCTGCGCGACGAACGCATAACCGTGGCTCGCAAAATAAGCGCCGAATCGTTTCGCGCCGTTCTTGTTGTAGGGCAACCGCGTCAGGATGACCGGAAGTTTCTCCGTGTTGTTCGCCGGCAGATAGATGTCGGTGGCCAACTTCACGCCGTCGCGCATCGCAACCATGACGTTGGTGCGGACGTTGACTTCAACCGCAAAGCCGGTCAGTGCAACGCACAGAACCAGAACCGCAATCAGTAATCTAGTTTTCAAAATCGAATCTCTCCGTGTTCAAAGCGCGACTTCGTTTCGGTGGCGAGTGTTTTGGCGGCCTGTTTCCACGACGCGGCGTCGGTCTCGACGCCGCGCACGATAACCGCTGCCTCGAACTTCGTTCCTTTGGCCACTGCGGCGTGCGAGCAAATCTGGTTGTAGAGCTTGTGATAGACTGTCTTATCCCAATAGGCCGTCTTAATGCCTTGGCCAGCGAGCGGCTTCGGATACCATGCGAGCATGGCCCGACGGTTCTGCGGGTTGAAGATCGCCGTCCACTTTGGGTCGTCCCGCAGTTTGAAATTGCCGGTGTTGTCGAATTTGCCTTCGAGGATCGTGCCGTCGGGTTTTTCGGCAATCCATTCCGTCGTGCCCGGCACCCACGGATGCATAAAAGCGTAGAGCGTGCCGATCTTCACGTCTTCAGTCACTTCGTAGCGGTGTTGTTCCATGATGCAGTCGTCGGTCACAATGTAGGTCGCCTCAAGCGCGAGCGGCCCCATCATGGATTGCTTGCGAATCTCCGCACGCTGGCCGCGATAAACCGCCTTGTCGGCGAGTTCGCATGATTTGCCGTCCACGGTCAACGTCACGCGCTTGACCAGTTCGATGCCGCCTTCGTTGTGGCCGGTGCCGATCCATTTGCCGCCCTCCGCTGCGAAAACCGTTCCGTAAAAACCGACTTTGCCGGCCACCACTTCGCCATTGAAAAGGATCCGGTGAAACGTCCACGCCCGGTCACCGGCGAACTCAACCTTGAAGTCGCGCGTCTCGACGGTGACGACATGCGGCGGACCGGGTCTTGGTCCCGCCGCAAACGACAACGAAGCAGCGAACAGCAGAGACAGAAGGCAAAGGAATGCGAACTTTCTCATGGCAACTCTGATTCTAGAAACTCCGTGTTTGAAGTCAACGCCGTCCGGCGCGCATCTTTTCAACATGTGCTTGAATGAACTTCTGACCCTCGGCCGAAACATGGGGAGCAACGCCGTAATGCGCCCCGGTGGGATTGTCAATCATCCTCTTGTTGGGCGAAGCAATGCAGTTGTACATCGCGTACACGCTCGAAGCGCACACGACATCGTCAATGAACCCGGCGCTTACCAGGCAATCGGCTTTCTTGATGTTGGTGGCAAAATTCGCCGCGTCGAGGTAGCGCACCGCCGCGAGCACCGTCGCCGGATCGGTGTGTTGGGCAAGCTGTTTGACCAGCCAGCCGCGCTTGGCGCCATCGCGCCCAATGGTGTATCCGCTGCAATCGCCACCGCCCGGCAGATGCGCGACACAGCAAGTCACCGCTGGATCAAGCGCGGCAGCCGCAACAGCCAGCCAGCCGCCTTGACTGCCGCCGGCGGCAATCAATATCTTGCCGTCCCACTCCGGCCAGGACTTCAAGAACTGCAACGACCGGTACAACCGCTGAAGCATCCGGCGACGATAGCTGTTGTCGAGGTCGGGAAGCCCGTGGATCGCATAGCCTTGAAGTTTGCCCTGCGCCAATTCCTTGTAATATTCCGGTGGCTGACCGTTTAGCACGCCGGTGGCGTTGGCATCGAGGGAGAGCCGGCCGAGTTTCGCCTCGGCAATCGCGCGTTTCATATTCGAGTCGTACACTCCCGCGCTGTGCAGGGAGATGTGCGCCGGCAGCGTGCCCCGTTTTGCATCGTGCGGGAACGCGAGGTAGCCGCGAACCGGTTCGCCACCGGGCGAGGCGACTTCGATTTCGCAAAGCGTTATTTCCGGGTCGGGACTCTTGAGAGCGACGATTTTTGGCTTCAGCGGCATCGCATCCAACTCAGCAACGGTTTTCCGCCAATACTCGTCGAAGTCAGCCGGTTTGGGGACGGCCGGCTGGATTTTTCCCGGTTCGGCTCCGGCCCCGGTCACCCCCATTTTTTTCTCGATGCCGGTGGTGCGGTCGCAGCGCACGAAACCCGGCTTGTCCAGCTTGGTCGTGAATCGCACCTTGCCGGCCGCATCGGTCGTCAGCGTTGCTTGTTGTGAAACCGATGGATCGCCGACGACGTCAATCGTGAACTTGTGGCGCGGCAGTGGCGTGTCTTTGTCGTCGGTGAGCAGGAAGGTAAATGCAATGGGTTCTCCGACTTTGTAAAGTGCGTCTTTGCGGTCGGGCCAACCGGTTAATTTTTCCGCGCTGGCAACTGCGAGTCCGGCGGCACAGAAAACAACGGCAACAAATGAAACGAATGCTTTCATCCTGTCTTCCCTACTCGGCGCTGGTTTTTTTCGCGGCGACCCGTTTCAACTCGCCAAGCATTTCAAGGAGGTTGTTGACGAGGATGACGGAAGCGTCTTCCTCTACGGAATTGCTGCCGAGCCAAGTCTCGTAGCCGCCGAGTTTATGCTGCGCCGGCGTGGGCAGATAGCCGTAGTTTCCGTTGGCCAGTCCGATGACCATGGTGCGCGGAAACGGACTGCGTTTCTTCAGCTCAAGACCTATTTCCACAAACGCTTCAAAAGGAATGGCACATACAGCCAAATCGCCAACCTGCACGACTTGCAACGGCACTGTCACACTCGCCGGACCTTTGGACATCCCAAGCACTCGACCTGCGTAGGCTTCGGCCAGATGCGGAAGCTTGTCGCGCTCGGTTTGGTTTTTCACGGCCAACACTTTCTTTGCCCACGCGATCTGCTTGTCCGTGGGTTGACGCCGCTTGAGGGTCACCTGCCGCTGAATCATAGCCAAGTGTATGTCTTGACGATGAGTCGCGATCTTGGCATGGGCGCGCCACGTGGAGGCGACTTGCTCGAATCGCTGCCGATACTCCCGCTTCTCGACGATCTCGCTTCCGCGAAACCCGCCACAGTAAGGCAACTCGGCGTAACGACTCGGCTTCTTGACCTTGTTCGGATCCGTGGAGGCTTCGCGTGGCTGTGTCCCGTCGTAGGGAATCTTCAGCAACAGGCTTTTCGTATCCCGGGCCGGCACGTCCAGCGTCCATTGACCAGCGGGAACACTGATCAGTGGCAGGCCACAATCCACTTGGCAGGCTACGGACACAGATCGCGCCCGGTCACTCGGGTTCTTTACGGCCAGTTCCACATAGGCCCAGAGCCGCGCTTCGGAGTCGGGCACCATCTTCTCCGACCACGCGAAGACAGTCTGTTCATATCCCAAACCGTCGTGGGCAAAAGGAGTGGTGACTAGCGGCAGATACCCTTCGTGAAGCCGCTTGGCGTCGGGCGCAGTCCCCTGCCCAAAACGCTGCTTCTCGACGCCGAGGAGGAAGTAAACCGTGGCCCGGTTTTCGGGCGCAACATGCCAACGGGCATTGGAGACTTCGATGCTGCTGTCGGGCAAAAGGATGAACTCGTCGCGTCCTTCAGGCACGCCCAAGGCTTCGCGCGGCAATTGCAGCATCGGGAAGCGGTTGGCCACCGACTCGAAGGTTGGGTCGCGCGGGTCAGCCAACAACTCCTGACCCACGGTGTCCGGTCCCCATAAGGAGGATTTGAGTTCTGTGCCCGTGGTTTCGCCAGTTACGAGACACCACCAGCAAAGGATTGCGCCGACCAGCTTGCTGGCCGTCAACCCATTGTACGAAGCGACAAATAAACGATGCTTCATCTGCATTCCTGCACACAGTAGGTTCTTTCGTTTTGAGCGCTTTTCATCGCTGAGCATGGTTTTTGTAATTTGCCACAAAGTCATGTTAGGCGTTGCCTCAATGAGGGTCAAAGCACGATTCGCCCTATTTTGTAAAGCTCTCATTCATGTACACGTAGTCGCCGTAGCCGATTCTGATCGTCAACACGAATCGGTACGTGCCGGCGGGAAGTCTCGTCACGTCATTGTCGAACGGCGTTCCAGCAAGCGGACAGCGTGTGCTCTCCGGGAAATACTTGATCTGGGCGGCAACGCGTCCGTCAGCACGGTAGATCATCGCGTCCACTTCATTGATCAGAAAATTAGATGTGATGGAGCCATCGAGTTCATTGTTTGAGGTGATGTTAACCGTTTTCTTCAAGCCGGTGACCTCGACTTGCGCTGGGGCAAATTTACCGGTTTTGAATTCCTCAAGTGTGAGGGGCACGTAATCTTTGCCGATCAGATCGGCGAATGTGTATTTCTTGTTGAGCCTCCAAGTCGTTTTGTGAGCTGCCTCCTTGTCAAAGGAACCACACTGTTCAATGACGTGCAGATAACTTCTACGGGGATCGATCTTCCTGTCACCAGTACGAACAATCACCGGCTTTGATGAAACAAGTCTCGCGTGGCCGTCGATACTCGAACCGACGTAAAAGCGTGACGCGATGGTGTCGGCGGGCTGAAGCTGTGCGTAAGCCTCCAAAACTGCGTTGCTCGAACTCTTCACGATAATGTCTTTGGTCAGCGTGGCGTTCGCGGGGGTGTCCATGTCCCATTGATAATCGCCGACCGCCACGGTGCCTTTTCGGGCATGGGGAAGGATGTTCGGCGTGCCGCCAAAAGAAACGGTAGGCGACACGGTCCGATACGCGACTTTGATTGCGGGAGCACACGTCACTCCCAGACAACGATCATAGGTGGTTGGACCGGTGTACACCTTGTTCGCATCAAGATACTTGCTGAACGCCTCCACTCCATTATGGTGACTCACGTACGGAAGCCCGAAGTACGTGACCCCCGGCCGATAAATCAAAGTCTTCGTGTAAGATTTCTCTTTGGTGTAGTCCATCGTGCTTTGGCAAACCCACTTCTGTGTCGCCATTTTGGTCATGTAGGCGATAACGATCCGTCGCGCTTCTGCCACGGTGGGGGTCGGCGGAAGAACCGGGGTAAACTTCGCATCAGTCGCCACGCAAATGTTGTGGCCGGAGCAGAAGAACAGCGTTGCGAGAACCAGTGCGCGAAAGGGAGTCATGGTTTACGATGTCTCCGGCAGGAAGGTCGGAAAAACCAGACCGCGTCCGTGCGGAAGTGGTCCGAGAATCTGCGCAATGTGCAGTTCGACGTTGCGAGCGCCCCAAGAGTAGAGTGTTTGTACGAGACCGGCGGCGGCGCTTGGCGCGAGGAACAGCGTGGTAGCACCGCGCCGCGCGTCGAGGGCGCGCCAGAGCAGTGCCGCTCCAGCCGCTTCATTGCGCACAACACCGGGTCCGAGCATCCCACAAGCCGGGTGATGACTGGCAACCAGGACGCCATCCAACTTGCCGCGTTTGTTCTCCAGTATCCAGACTTTCCAATCGCCCACCTCGTTTCTCAGGAAGAACGAGTAGTCCTTCTCGCGGCGGACGCCTTGCAACTCGTGTTCGAAATCGGCCAGTTGCGCCGCTCGGCCGGCGGAAGCGAGGCGCACGCGATCGGCGCCGGGGGGCGCCGCCGCGGCCATTCCCTGTTGCGGCACATTGAGCAGCAGGTCTTGAAAGATCATGTGCGGAACCATGCCAAGCCGCGTGTAGAGCGAAAAGGAGTCGAGATTCAGCAAACTGGACACGAGCCGCAACGGCTGGCCGGCAGCGCGGGCGCGCTCGACCGCCACCTGCATCATGGCGCGGGCGATGCCGCGGCCTGCCGCTTCGGGCGCGGTGGCTACAATGCCAACGGACACGTGGGTTTCACGCGGATGGATGAAACAAACGCCGAGCAATTCGTTGGTGGCGGCATCGCGCGCCGCCACGGACTGACCCGGATCCAACGCCTCATAAACTTCAGGAAAAAGCCGGAACGGCTCGTGGCGGTCGCCGAAACGCGCGCCTTGGTTGAGTCGCGTTTGATACCAGTGCACCAGCGAACGGTGCAGCAACCGCGCGACAACATCATGGTCGGCAGGTTGGAGGGTGTTGAGTACGAACGGGGTTTTCATGGGCTGGCTTTTTGGTTCTTACTTTCCTGACCAAAATAACCGAGTTGTTTCAACGCATCGCCGACGTGGGGGTAGATGCGCATCGCATTGCGGAAATAAATCTTCTCAAGTACATCCAACGGCAGCGCCAAGCCGCGCATCTTCTGCTCGTCCTTGATGCCGCTCGGCAATTCCTTGTCCGTCTCCAGAAACTCGAAATACCGTTGATACTGCGGAACCTTGTCCCGAAGTTTCGGCAACTGTTTGTCGAGTTCCGGAACGAACCATTTGCTGGCGAAGTCGGTCCCGAACAGGATTCGGTCAGCGTGCTCGATCATGAACTGGCGGAGATTGTCGCGTCCGACAGCGTGCAGAAAGACGGGCGTTGTGGCCAAGTCAATGTTCAAGTTCGGATACGTCTTGAGCATATACCGCAGGTAATCCAACTGCTCGTCGGAATAACACAGCCACAGCATGTGGGCGTTGACCACCACCAGTCGCGGGTGTTTCTTCAGCACGTTCTCCCACGCATGCTGCTGCCGCCAGAATTCCACCGGTTCGGAGAACCATTCCGTGCGACGGCCATAGGTTCCGCAGGGATTTGTCACATGAGGCGAAGCCGCCACCATGCCGATCTGTTCCATCTTGTCAAAGGTTGGGTCGTTGGCCGCTTGGTCAATCTGGACGCCGCGCTGCCAACCCGGATAGAACTTGAAGCCCATCACGCCTTGCTGCTGCCAGTGCACAAGCTCCTGCGGCGAGAACCGAAGCCCGTCCGCAATCGTGAAGTCGCTGATGCAAAACTCGATTCGTCCCTTGTAGCGTTTGCGCAATTCGGACATGTCAGGCGGCTCGGCCCGGCCGAGGCTAAACCACATGGCCATGTCCGCGTGGAGCTTTTCTTGAATCGCTGTGCGCAACTCCATGACCTCGTCCAAGGTTTCCCAGTTGTTGCTGATGTGCGTATGCACATCAATCCGTGGCATGGTCGCCAGCGTAAACGGCTTCTCGGCCTGTGCCGCACCACCGAGCGCCACGCATGCGGCGATCCACAACGTGCCCGTCAATCTTCCCAGCATGGTTATCTCTCCTTTCGTGAGCTTAATCAGCCCGCTGGCTCGCTGTCACCTTGTGCAAATCATTGAGCATTTCGAGCAGGTTATTGACGAGGATCACGGAAGCGTCCTCCTGCACTCGACAAGTGCCCAGCCACGTTTCATAGCCGCCGAGTTTGTGCTGCTCGGGTGTGGGCAGATAACCGTTGGGCGCGTTGGCGATGTCAATGACCATCGTGCGCGGGAACGGACTGCGTTTTTTGATGTCGAGACCGATTTCAGCGAACGCCTCGAACGGCATCGCGCACACGGCCAGATCGCCAATCCGCAAAGCCTGCACCGGCACGGTCACAGTCTCCGAGAGTTTGGCCAGCCAGAGCGCGCGGCGCGCGTACTCTTCAGCCAGGTGCGGGAGTTTCTTGCGTTCAGCCTCGTCTTTGATGGCGAGTATGGTTTCCGCCCGCGCGATCTGCTCGGCCGTGGGACGACGCCGTTTCAGAGTGACTTCGCGCTGGAGCATGCCCAAACGCGCATCCTGACGATGAGCCGCGATGCTTGCATGGGCGCACCATGCCGTATCGGCAGCCTTCTGCGCGATGATTTGGATCTGCTCAAACGGTTTGCGCTTAGGCCGTTTTCCGGTGAAATCCCGGTTGTTGATGTCGCCGGAAGTCCCGTTGGACATCATGGCGACGAAGCTGTCATCGCCGACGCGCCCCTGCATCAATCGCGCGAACTCGCCAAAGTAATCGGCAGAGAGCATTTTCTCAGGCACATAGCCGACATAGTGCAACGAGTAGTTGGCCAGCAACGCCAGTGGTTTGCCCGACTTCGCATCCTGCACGGAGAAGATGGTGATATCCGGGTCCGTTGGACCGGCGGGACGGTCGAGAACATCGGGATCGGAAGGAGGATTCATCTTCACCTTGTCCAACTTGCCAAACGGATTCAGCGGCATCTTGCCCGGCTTCAGGAACCACCGGCGACAGGATACTTCTTCCGGCAGCGCCTTCGCCGCAGCGCCCACGCTCGCAGGACGCAACGCGGCGTGCGCGCGAACAATGGATTCCGCAATCCCCGCCACAAGGACTTTGCGATACTCGACAGCCGGTTCGGGGCCAGTTTTGCGATTCGATTCCGGAGCGGTGTGGGTGTGGGTGGACGCCACGAGAATCTTCTCCACCGGGATGCCGCACTGTTTCGAAGCAAGCGCCTTGGCTTCGTCGCTTGTCTCCTGTGCCACGCCGATATTGTCAACCACCACCAAGGCCAACGTAGTGACGCCGTCGTCAAGCACCAGCGCGCGGGAATGGAGCGGATCGTGCGCGCTTTCCGCCATGCGGGTCGTAAACAATCCCGGCATGTGGAGCGGGAATATCTTTGGCGTAATATCAACCGCCGCCGCGCCGGCGCGGAGTGTGGGGACACTTCTCCCGGTAGTTTGACAAGAAACACACAAGAGGCTGAGAGATACAACGAGGAGAATGACGTGTTTCATAAATGCTCCGATGATTTCATCTGGATTTCCTTGAGGAAGAATTGACCAGTTCCCGGCAAACCTGCTCGAAGAAGGCCACGCACTGGGCAATTTCCGCTTCGCCGTTCGGCGAACGCTGGCCGTACTCGATCCCGATCAAGCCGCGAAACCGCTGCCGATGTAGTTCCTTGAGAATCCCGCGGATGTCGCCCTTGCCCGTGCCGAACGGCACGCAGAACCCTTCTTCGCCGAGATCCTTCAAGTCCAAAGTGAGCAGACGACCTTGGTACTTGGCCAACGTTTTGACGGTGGGCAACCCGGATCGAATCCAGTGGCCCGTGTCACAGCACGCGCCAATCCGCCGGCTGCGGCCTTGGAAGATTTTCAAGAGCGTCTCCGGCTCCCAGTACGGCGACGGCTTGGCGTGATTGTGGACGGCAAGGTTGATGTGGTACTCGTCGCAGAGCTTCTCCAGCATGTCGTAAGCCCCAAATGTCGGTTCACCGTCAATCATCTCGATTCCCATTTCGCGGCAGAAATCGAACAGCCGCCGGCAGGCGTCCTCCGCGGCCGGTATCCGGCAATAGCAAGCGGGCATCTTGATCCCCGCGTCGCTCAGACGTTTCTTCGTCTCTTGGCGCTCGGCTGCCGACGTCTTTTCGTTGAAGACCGCTTCCGGCTTCTGCGGATCGAGTTTCTGCCAGTTGAATCCCACCGTGTATTTCAGTCCCAAGCCAGCCACTTTGCCGATGGTTTCATACAACGTGAGCTTGTTGAAACTGTAGGCATTGCACGCCAGTTTCCAGCCCAGTCGCTCAGCGGACGGCGCGCTCGTGGCAACATTCGCCGCTGCGAGGCGCCTTGGCAGTCCCAACAACGCCATTCCCGCGCCCAGTGTGCCGACAGTCCCCAAGAACTTGCGACGATTGATGTTCGTATTCATGATGAAAGACCAATTACTTTGTTGTGTTATTGAACATCGTGTTGATTGCCTCGACAGTGCGGTCCACTAAGACTTGGCCGCCTTCGGGGCCGACGAGGTTGCTCTGGGCGACGGCGCTGTAGCCGGCGCCGTGCACGGCGCGCTCGGTCGGCAGATACGTGCCCGGACCGGCGGCCAGTTGGATGACGAATGTCTGGAGCGCTTTGCTTCGCGCTTTGATCTGGACGCCGTAGTCGGTGAACAACTCAAACGGATTCGTGGCAATCGCCACGTCGCCGAGCCGGATGACGTGAAGTTCCATGCGATACACGGGATTGCTCTGCTGCCATTCGTGGCGTTGGATGAGTTTTTCGTGCCAGAGTCTTCGGGCAAGTGTGTCCTTGCCTTTTTTCTCCTGCTCCAACAGTGAGGCGCACTCGGCTTTGGCCTTCGCCAGTTCTTCCTCGGTGACTTTGCGAATCGGCAACTCAATGGTTCGGACTTTGTGAGCCAGCGTCACGTCGGTCTGGATTTCTTTTTTGGTGACTTCGCAGACGTCGTTCACCGTTTGCACGATTCGTCGCGCAATCTCTTCTAATCGTGTCAGGCCGCGGAGTTTGCGCATCCGTTCCTCGGCGGCCTTCCGATACATCAGATACGGCGACTGGTCGCCGGCGGCGCCGATCCAGCCCAGCACATTGAGGCCGTCGCCATGCTGGCGACGCAATGCCACTCGGACTTCGTGCCAGAAGTCCGCGTTGACTCCCCGCCCGGTCCCGGCCTCTTGAGCGGTGCAGGCGACGTTGATGGCTGTCGCGATGAGCTTCCTGTCTGCGTCCCAGAAGAAGAGGGTCTCGACGCCGTGGTCCTCGTAGCCTTCGAGTCCGCGAAAATCCGGGCGATCAGTCTTGCCATACATCTGCGCCCTGCCGTCGGCATAGACCGCGCGACGATTCTGCGCCACCACGGCATGACCGAGTCCCCAACTGACGCCGCCCGGACGACGGGTTTCCCACGCTTTGACGACGATCTCACCAAGCCGCTCGTAAAGGAACTCCAGATATTCCCGCGGCTGCATGACTCCCGGCGGGATGACATAAACGCCGTCCATCGTGACCGGGCCACTGTGCGTGTGGGTGGCGGTCAAGAACAGTTTGTTGACGTCGAAGCCCTTCAAGCGCGGTTTCACTCGCTGCTGAAATTCCCGTTGCATTTTGGGTTCAAGGAATTTGGCGAGTTCCGTGGGCGAGGGTTCAAGCTCGCCGCGAATGACGGCGAGATCGCACGCGACGAAAATGACCTGATCCAAGGTCTTATTACCCTGCCGCGTTTCCAGCACCAGCGCGGTGGCCGTGCAAGGCGAGTCAACCTGCTTGGCGATGTGGGTGCTCATCTGACCGGCGAGCGCCACGGGCCGGTCGGGTGTGATGCTGGTCGAGGCGGTGCCAATCCACAACTCGGCCGCCGGCAGCGCGGCAGCCGAAAGAACAACGGCAGATAGGATGATAAGGCGCGTTTTCATTTTCGTGGTTTCTTTGCGGCGGGACGTTTTGTTGTCGCGGGCTGTTCCCAAAATCCTTTTATCGCCTCGACGGTGCGGTCCACGAGGACTTGGCCACCGTCGGGACCGACGCGGCTGCTTTGAATGACCGCGCTGTAGCTGCCGCCGCGCACGGCGCGTTCGGTCGGCAGGTAACCGCCGGAATCCGTGGTGAGTTGAATGACGAACGTCTGCACGGCGGGACTGCGGGCTTTCATACGGACGCCATAGTCGGTGAACAACTCGAACGGATTCGTAGCAATCGCCACGTCGCCGAGGCGCACGACGTGAAGTTCCATCTTGAAAGGCTCTTCCGTGCCGGCCTTCTGGGCTTCGTATCGTTCCACGACGCCTTGGTGCCAACGGTAATTCCAAAGCTGCTTGGGATCCTTGGCATACTTGACTGCTTCTTTCCGTGCCTCTTCAACTTCCGCCTCGGTGACCTTGCGACGGGGCAGTTCGATCTCTTTCACGCAATGCCGCAGCACGACATCGCTGCGCATGTCTTTGCGCGCGCATTCGTAGGCATCTTCCCAGCCGCTCGCGATTCGACGGCCGACTTCCTCCAGCCGGGTAAGGCCGCGGAGTTTGCGCATCCGCTCGTCCGCCGCTTTGCCGTACTGGGGACGCGAGGTTTGATCGCCGCCGGCGCCGGTCAGGCCGAGGATGGACAACTCCTTGCCGTGGCGTTCGCGTATCATCTGACGCGCGGGATGCCAGAAGTCGGCGTGAAGCAACGTGCCGCCTTCCGCTTCCTGCGCGGGGCTGGGCACGTTGATCGCCGTCGCGATGAGTTGATCTTTGTCGTCCCAGAAGAACAGCACATCGAGGCTGTGATCTTCGTAACCTTCCATGCCGCGGAACTTGGGATCGTTTGTTGCTCCGTACATTTTCGCCGAGCCGTCGGCGTAGGTGGCGCGCCGGTTTTGTGCGACGACCGCCTGGCTCTGCGCCCAGCCGACCTTGCCGGGCCGGCGTTTCTGCCAGCTTTCAACGACGATGTCCGCGACCCGCGTGGTCATGAACTCTGCGTATTCGGCCGGTTTCATGACGCCGGTTTCGGGTATGGCATAGCGGCCTTCGAGTGTGACGGGCGCGTTGTGCGTGTGCGTGGCACAGAGAAACAGTTTGGTCACGTCGAAATCTTTCAGGCGGGCTTTCACCTTCTGGCGCACTTTGTCCTGAATGCCGGTGCGGATGGCCACGATGTCGCAGGACACAATGATCGCGCTGTCGCTATCACGCGATTCCAACGCGAGCGCCGTGGCGGTGCATGGTGATTCGACTTTCTTCGAGATGCGCAGACCGCGATGACCGTCGAGTGCGACCGGTTGGTCGGGCGTGATGCTTGTGGTCGCCGTGCCGATCCGGAGTTCGGCGGCTTGGGCGAATCCCCAGACGGTGAGTAGAGCAAAGGTGACAAGTTTGTTCATGGCTTGGATCCTTGTGTCTGCGTCTTCGTGATTGCAAGAAGCTTTTCGGCCTGTTCCTGCGCCCACTTGTCTGCTTTGTCGGCTGTCGGTCGCGCGCCACTGGCGGTGAGCATCGGTTTGCTGGTGTGGCTGCTGCATTCGGTGGATTCCCACAAGGAGTGATTGGTCTTCGTTTGCGTGCCAAGCAAGTAGGCATCGCCGTTGAGAAGGCACGCCGGGGTTTTGCTCTGGGCCATCAGCAGCGGAAACGAACCGGCTCGCGCAGGAAGCGAGACCCACGCGCAAGTCAATAAATCGGGATGCGTCGGCTCGATTTCGACCGTCATGGATGAGATGGAGGATTTCAGACAGATGGAAGGGTCGCGTGAGACGCTGTGGAACAGGTGAAAATCAATCGGCTGCGTGGCGGCGCGGAGTTGGGTGGCCGCCCGGCTGGTTTCGCGTTTGCTGAAATACACCTTCTGCGTGTGAATCTGGGAGACCACATGCTCCGAGTTGTTGCTCACTTCGAGGATGACACCGTCCCGATCCACGAAGAGCCAATGCGTTCCGTTCACCTTGCCACCGGCGTAGTAACCCTTCTTCACACAGTTCTCGATGAGGCTCAACGCTTCCGCGCAAGTAGATGCTCTCTCCGCGATATGGCGGAGAATGGAACCATTCATCATGCCCCGGTAGCGCGGCTCCGCATCCGGCGGACGCAGGCCGCCCGGGTAATCCGCGGAGCCGGCAAGTCCCTGATCGTTGACCATCATGCAACAGTCAATGCGGCTGGCGTTGCAGATGGCAATGAACTTGTGGATGCCCGGTAGGGAACTTTCCAGAATGAACGCCGCCTGCTCGGTCGCCTTGTTATCGCGGGTCTTGTGGAACAGGATCGCGCCGCCGAGCGTGTGTTGCCGGGGAACCGAGTACGAGGTGCACTCGTGCAGGAAAAGGTTCCTGACTGCATTGGCAACAAATGCGAGATAGAGATCCTCGCGAACGCCCGCCGCTTGGGCAATCGCCCGGGCTTCTTCCAGCCAATGGGGAGCGATCTCCTGCGCGATCCGGATGAACAGCGCGGAGCGTTCAATCAACGTGCCTTCGGAAATGCCCGCGTCGGCGGCTTGTTTCTGAAAGGAGACATCCAAGTCATGAACGATGGCCCTCTTGTTTATCTCACCCCAAGTCTTGCCGATTTCCGCCGGCGTACCGGCCAGCCGGACCATGGTCGCTTCTCCTCCGAACACCTGCACGGCGAACCATGCGCATGCAGCCAGCGTCAGCGTGCATGTCTTCGGTCGTCGTTTCATGATGTCACTACTTGTGGGCCTCGTGCGGCTACAGTTTCCATCCGTTGTGCATGGGCCGGCTCAGCATCTCGTTGGCGACAGCGTTGCCAATGAACTTCTCCGCTTTCGGGTCCCATTTCAGTTTCTGCTGCAAACGGGCGGAAATGTCGGCCAGCAAACCGAGCGTGGTGGCCTTGTGCCCGGCGTCCACCGGCGCCACCGGGTCGCGCCGGCTGCGAACGCTCTGGAGAAAATCGTCGCCGTGATTGGTGGACTTGTGGAGTTTTTGTTGTTCGGGCTTGATTTTGATTTTCAGCAACGATTCCGGCTCGGCCCAGATGCCGCCGCCGCCCCAACTGGTGTGAATCCAGCCTTTGTCGCCGATGAACCGGATGCCAAATTCCTGCTGTTGATCATCCGAGTAAATCATCTTGAGGCCGCCCGCGTAGGTGAAGGTGCTGTACCAGCCGCGCACGTTGTCGGAAAATCCCTCGTTGCGCCACGTGGCTTGGCACTCCAGTTCGCACGGCTTGTCGCCAAGCTCCGGACAGCCCCACAACGCGATGTCGAGGCAATGCACGCCCCAGTTGCAGATGAACCCGGCGCAATAGTCCCAGATCAAATAGAAGTCGGGATAGGCGATGCGACCGGGGTTGTACGGCTTCTTCGGCGCGGGACCGAGCCACATGTTCCAGTCAAATCCTTCCGGCACCGGTTGCGGATCCAGCGAACCCTTGTACTTCGGGTTGTACGTCGGGCCTTTCGCGGCCACATGCACAGTGTGGATTTTGCCGATGTAACCGCCGCGCACCAGTTCGCACGCCTGCCAACAATTGCTAAACGACCGCGAGTGCGTTCCCGTCTGGAACACCCGCTTGCTCTTGCGAACCACATCGCGAATCACCTGCGATTCGCGGAAGCAGACGCCCAGCGGTTTCTCGCAATACATGTCCTTGCCGGCCTTGACGGTCGCGGTGACCATCAGCGCGTGCCAATGATCCTGCGCGCCGATGACCACCGCGTCAATGTCCTTGCGGGCCAGCAGGTCGCGATAGTCGCCGAACATCGCGCAGCCGGTGTCGCCATACTTCTCATCCACTGTCTTCTTGGCTTTCTGTCGCCGGTCGGTGAAAGGATCGCACACCGCCACCACACGCACCTCGTCGAACGCCAGGAAATTCTT
>CAZNOK010000022.1:0-15991 GCA_964574605.1 uncultured Verrucomicrobiota bacterium | reverse complement strand
CATCAGGACCGTGCCGCGTCCGCCGACGCCGATGAAGCCGAGTGTGATCTTGTTGTTGGCGCCGAAAACGGACGACGGAATGATGTTGGGAACAGCGAGCGTTGCCGTTGCTGCAGCGGACATTTTCAGGAAATTGCGTCGTGTCATTGAACGGTTCATTGGGAACTCCTCGTTACTTTGCAGTTTTTTTCCAAAGCTCATTGATTTCGGCAACCGTGCGCTCCACCAACGCCTGCCCGCCTTCGGGGCCGACCATGTTGCTGGCGGCTGCGGCGCTGTAGTTGTCGAACGCGTTTTCCGTGAGGCTGCCGCCGGCCATCGCGCGCGGTGTTGGCAGATAATAAGCCGGCTTCGGCCCGCTGGTCGCCAACTGGATCTGAAACGTCTGCACCGCCGGGCTGCGGGCTTCGATTTGCACGCCGTAGTCCACATACAACTCAAACGGGCTGGTCGCAATCGCCACGTCGCCCAGCCGCATCACGTGCAACTCCATCGGATACATTTTCCAGCCGCCTTTCTGCTGGGCCAGATAACGTTCGACCACCAAGCCGTAGAAGTGACGCCTCCACGCATCGGTTTTCGCCCGCGTTGTGCGCGTGTCAATCTCTTCGCAGACTTTCTTGGCAACGGCGTATTCCGCCTCTGTGATGATGCGCGCCGGTATTTCAATCTGCCGCACGCGATGGACAAACGGCACGTCGGCGCGGATGTCCTTGGCGATGACACCGGCGATGTCGTCAAACGCAGCCGCCACGCGACGACCGATCTCCTCGTCGTGGTTCAAGCCGCGAAGCTTGAGCATGCGTTCTTCGGCTTTCTTGTTGACCTGCGCTCGCGGCGTCTGGTCGCCGGCAGGCGCGCAAAATCCCAACACGCACACATCCGCGCCGTGGCGCTCGCGAATCAATCGGCGCGCGTCATGCCAGAAATTGGCGCTGACTTTGTTGCCGCCGCCGGCGGCCTGCGCCGTGGTGGACATGGCAATGGCGGCGGCTTTGAGCCGCTTCTGTGAATCGTAGAAACAAAGGACGTGAACGCCGTGATTTTCGTAACCCTCGACGCCGCGGAACATCGGGTCGTTGGTGTTACCGTGCATCTTGGCTTTGCCATCGCTGTACACGACGCGGCGATTGTGGCCGGCGACGGCATGACCCAGTCCCCATACGACAGCGCCTTTTGCGCGGTTGTTCCAAGCTTTCACGACCGCATCGGCCATCCGCTCATACAACCACGGCACGTATTCTTTCGGCTGCATGCCATCTTGATAATCCTTCTCATCGTAACGCTCCTGAAGAAGCACCGGCGCGGCATGCGTGTGCGTCGCAGCGAGGAAAAGCTTGTTGAGGTCAAACCCCGGCAACTTTCCAGCCAAGTGTTTGCGGAATCCTTCTTGAATGCCGGGGCGAATGACGCACAGGTCGCACGACACCAGAATCGCTTGATCCGTCGCGCGACCGCCTTCGCGCGACTCCAAGGCCAGCGCGTTGGCGAACAGGCGGCTGTGGATCTCGCGGGCCACGCGCACCGTCGTGTTGCCGGTCAACGGAACAGGCCGATCCGGCGTGATGTCCGCCGTGGCGCTGCCCACCCAAAGCTCGGCGGCTTGCGTTGAGGAAAGGGTCAGCACAGCGATGATAATAGCAAGGATGGTTTTCATTTTGTTTCTCTCCAAAATTTCTGATCGAGGACGAACGAAAGAGTTTGTTCTTTTTCTCCCGGATTGGCAATCACAACCCGGAGTTTCGCGGCGCCGCTCGCCGGGGTCTCAACAATCCAAGACGCGAGCGTGCATGAAGATTTTCCGGTCCGCCAGAGGCTGTTGTCGGGACCGTCATTCTTGTCACGGCTTATCGTGGCGAACGATTCGGTCGTGAAGGGTTTTTGTAACATCTTCAGCAACTGCGTGATGCGTTCCAGCCTTTTCGGGCTGCTTGTGCCGATCTTGATATTGAACTCCGCGAGCGACTTCTCCAAAAAGTGATTCGTGTGACCGACCGGGCTGGTCGAGATCGTCTTGACGGCGTACTTGCCCTTCAGCCCTACTTCCACCATCAGGATCTTTTTCCGGTCGGAGATCATGATGAACATCGTGCGCGTGTTGGGGAAGATCTCATCCTTCTTCGACAAAACCTCGTCACAGGTCGCGTAGCCCGACAGTAACCTGCTGATGACACCTTGTTTGCCCGGCTGATTATCTCTCTGGCTTTTCGGGATGGAACTTGCTGAGGCAGTGATGACCGACAGTCCTTTCTCATTGACGCCGGCCTTGATGCCCGGCTCGTCATTGCCGGCGGCGTAAAGGCCAAAATACGCGTAGCCTTTCCCGCCTCGCCGCATCTTTAGCTCTTGCGTGTGGTCCGGCGCCCAGTCGCGGTTCTTGGAGATGATTGTTCCGCCGGATGCGTCTTTCCCTGCCGCGCCCCAGAGAGTGCACGCGTTGAGGTTGGCTGATGTCAGAGCAGTTGCTGCAACAAAGGCAAATATGACCCGAAACTTCATACATCTATGATACGGGCAGCAAGGGATATGCTTCAATCTTTTCCGTGTTCATCACGCGGAAGGATTTTCTTATTGCGCCTCGCGCCAGAACTTTTCGTCCAGAACAAAGGAGTGCATTTTCTCCTCCTGTCCCGGATTGACGAGCACGACCCGGAGTTTCTGGGCGCCGCGCGCCGGGCTTTCGACAATCCACGACGCCAGCGTCCGTGCGATTTTTCCGGTTCGCCACAGACTGTTGTCAGGACCGTCATTCTGGTCCTTGCTCAGCGCGGCAAACGACTCAGTCGTGAACGGGCGGGGCGTTGTCTTCATCAGATGCGTGATGCGCTCAAACCGTTTCAAGCTGGTCTCTCCGACCTTGAAGTTGAACTCAGCGAGTGATTCGTCGTGGAAATGATTCGCGTGGACGACAACATCGTTCTCGACCGTCTTGACGGCGTATTTGCCTTTGAGTGCCACTTCCACCATGAGGATCTTTTTCCGGTCGGCGATCATGATGAAAGCGGGTCGCAGCGAAGAAAAAATCGCGTCCTTCTTCGCGAGGATTTCATCGCAGCTTGCGTAGTCTGTCAGCAATCCGGTGGTGAAACTGCGTTTGACCGGCGCATCTTTCCACATACTGGAGGGGATGGCACTGGCAGCGGCCGTAAACGCAGTCAGCCCTTTTTCGTTCACACCCGCCGCGAGTCCCTCGGTGCTTGTTCCTTCATAGACGGTGCAGATGCCGAAATAGGCGTGGCCTTTGTCGGGGCGTTTCATTTTCAACACTTGCATGTGGTCCGGCTTCCAGTCGCGATTCTTGATGACAATCGTTCCACCGGCCGCGTTGGTTCCCGCCGCGCCCCAGAGCGTGCAAGCGTCAAGGCTGGCCGATGCGAAAACAAATACAATTACAGCGATGAATGGTCTCACTCTAATACTCATATATCATGATACGAGAAGAGCGTCGAGACGCTTCAAACTTTTGCTGTCTCGTTTGCTTCGGGGATGGACAAAGCCGGAAGTGTTCCTTATCATCGAATCCGATCTCGAACCAACATGAGCACACAAACGCTGGAGTGCGACATCCTTGTGGCAGGCGGCGGCATCGCGGGCGTGTGTTGTGCGCTGGCGGCGTCGCGACTCGGCGCGCGAGTGATCTTGTGTCAGGACCGGCCCGTGCTGGGCGGCAACGCATCGAGCGAAGTGCGCATGCACATCGTCGGCGCCACAGGGCTGAGCGGCGGCGGCGAGTTGGAGACGGAGTTGCGCGAGGGCGGCATCATCGAGGAACTGCGTCTTGATCTCGCCGTGCGAAACCCGCAACGCTCGCCTTCGGTGATGGACTTGCTGCTCTACGACAAATGCCGGCGCGAACCGAACCTGACGCTGTATCTGAATACAACCGTAGTTGGCGCCACGGTCGCCGAGGGCATGATTCGCAAGGTGCGGGCGGAAAGACAATCCACCGAGGAAACGTTCATCATCCGGGCAAGAACGTTTGTTGATTGCACCGGTGACGGACGGTTGGGCGTGGAAGCTGGCGCGCCGTTCATGCGCGGTCGCGAGAACAAGGCGCAGTACGGCGAATCACTGGCACAGGAAACGGCAGACGTAAAAACGCTCGGTTCCTCGATCATGTTCCAAGCGCGCAGACATGATCGTCCAATGCCGTTCGCCGCGCCGCCTTGGGCGCGCCGGTTCACAGCGGACGATTTCAAGCTGCGGCCATACGCACAGGGCGGCGCCGACCTTGGGCTTGAATACGGTTATTGGTGGATTGAGTGGGGCGGCAGCTTGGACACCATCAAGGACAGCGAACATATCCGCGACGAGTTGTTGGCAATCACGCTCGGCGTGTGGGACTTCATCAAGAATCATTCCGGCGCAGACGCTTCGCATTGGGCGCTGGAGTGGATCGGTTTCCTACCGGGAAAACGCGAGAGCCGACGGTTCGTGGGGCAGCATGTGCTCACCGAGAACGATCTCATCGAGTCGCGCGCGTTTCCCGATGCCATCGCGTATGGCGGCTGGCCGATTGACATTCATCCGCCGGAGGGCGTTGATGCGCCGAACGAGCCGCCTTGCGTGCAACATCACTTACCCTTCCTCTACGACATCCCACTCCGCGCCTGCGTTTCTGCTGGACCACGCAACCTGATGTTCGCGGGCCGGAACATCTCCGCCACGCACGTCGCATTCGCTTCCACACGCGTGATGGCCACCTGCGCGGTCGTCGGTCAGGGTGTCGGCACGGCCGCAGCGCTGGCGTTGAGGGAAAACGTGTTACCGGCGGACATCGCGGCGGATTCCGAACTGGTGCGCGTCATTCAGCAGCAGTTGCTCAAGGACGATTGTCATCTGATCGGTATCCGAAACGAGGATGACAACGATCTTGTCCGCAGCGCCTCGATGATTACAGCGTCCAGTTCGCGAGCCGGAACAAATCCGGAACTTGTGCGCAGCGGCCAAACGCGCGCCGTGACTTGTGTCCCGCCGAATCGCGTCCGTCCCGGAACGCATCGCTGGATGAGCGATCCCGCCCGCAGGTTGCCGGCGTGGCTGGAAATCCGCTGGGCTGCGCCCGTTTCGGTGCGCGAGGTTGTTTTGATTCTCGACACGGGTCTGCATCGCCTGTTAACACTCTCGCAAGCGGACGGCTACACGCAAAAGATGCTCTGGGGCCGGCCGCAGCCCGAAACGGTGAAGGACTACATGTTGAGCGTTGAAACGGCAAATGGCTGGCAGGAAGTCGCGCGCGTCGAGAATAATTACCAGCGACGGCGCGTCCACCGCTTTGAGCAAAACAAGGTCATCACCGCGTTGCGCGTCACGGTGACGCAAACTAACGGCCTTGATCACGCGCGCATCATCGAAGTGCGGGCCTACGCCTGAAACATCATCACACGTTTATGCAACCATCCTTCGTTCTCCAAAAAATCGCCCGTCGCGAGACGGTCATCACCGCCAAGTGTTGTTACACGGACCCGGAACTGGTCGAGTTGATCGCCTCGTCCGGTTTCGATGCCGTGTGGATTTGCACGGAACACAAGCGCATGGACCCTTCGATGGTCTATGCGTTCATCCAAGGCTGCCGGCTCGGCGGCGCGGATGCGTTGATCCGCGTGAAGCCGGCCAACTACTCGGATGTGCTGCATCTTCTCGAAGCAGGCGCGCGCGGGATCATGTTGCCGCGCGTGAAACATCCCGACGAAGTGCGCGCGGTGGTGCAGGCGATGAAATTCCCACCGGAGGGCTGTCGCGGCCTCGATGGCATTCACGCGGAAGCGGATTTCGGGCGGTTGCCGATGAGCGACTATCTCGTGCAGGCAAACCGCGAGAACTTCCTCGTCGTGCAGATCGAGGAGACGGAAGTGGTGCCGCATATTGATACCATCGCGGCGATGCCCGGCGTGGATGTGCTGTTCATTGGCCCCGGCGATCTCACGCTCGGCCTTGGCAAGTTCGGCAAGACCGACGACCCCGAAGTGAAGTCCATCATCCAAGCTGTGGCCGATGCCTGCCAGCGTCACGGCAAGGTGGCCGCGATTCCGTGCGCAGCCGATCAAGTGAAGGGCTATTACGCGATGGGCTATCGTTTCTTCAATGTGATCAGCGACTATCGTTGTGTGGTCAACGGCCTGAAGGCGGCGCGCGCCGCCGTTGAAATCGCGAACTGACCTCCGCTTGTGAGCAATCCCGCACCCATCTCGCGCGCATGGCTGGTCGTCGCCATGCTCTGGGTTGTTGCGATGGTCAATTATCTCGACCGCATCATGATCACGACGATGCGGGATTCGTTGATGGCGGCCATTCCGATGACGGATGCGCAGTTTGGCCTGCTCACGTCGGTGTTCCTGTGGGTCTATGGATTGCTCAGCCCGTTTCTTGGTTTTCTGGCGGACCGGTTCAGTCGGAGCCGGCTGATCATCGGCAGCCTGCTCGTGTGGTCGTTGCTGACATGGCTCACCGGTCACGCGCGAAACTTCGAGCAACTTCTCATCATCCGCGCGTTCATGGGACTGAGCGAGGCAGCGTACATACCGGCGGCGCTGGCATTGATCGCGGATTACCATCGCGGCCCGACGCGGTCGCTCGCCACGGGCATTCACATGACCGGCCTCAGCATCGGCTCCGGCCTCGGCGGCGCCGGCGGCTGGATCGCGCAACGATACGGCTGGAGTGCCGCTTTCGACGTGTTCGGCCTGTTCGGCGTCGGCTACTCCATCATGCTCATGCTGACACTGCGGGATGCGCCGCGTGAAGGCGCAGGCGAGGAAACAACGACGGCAAAGACCGAGGTCCGGCTCGGCGAAGCGCTGGCGGGTTTGTTCGGCAGTGGCTCGTTCCTGTTGCTGCTGGTGTTCTGGAGCCTGCTCGGCGTGGCGGGCTGGGCGGCACTTGGCTGGATGCCGACCTACTTCAAAGAGCACTTCCATCTCGACCAAGGCGCTGCCGGTCTCTCGGCCACCAGCATTCTTGCGACAGCGATGGTCTTCGGCAAACTCACCGGCGGCGCGTGGGCCGACCGCTGGAGCCGGACGCAAGTGCGCGGGCGAATTCTCGTGCCGGCGATTGGCCTGTTCGTTGCGGCGCCGGCTGTCCTGTTGGTCGCCAAGACGAACGTTCTCGCGCTCGCCATCATCGGCTTGTCGCTCTACGGCCTGACGCGAACGTTCTCCGATGCCAACATGATGCCCATCCTCTGCCAGATTGCCGATCCGCGTCACCGCGCCACCGGCTACGGCGTGTTGAACATGTTTGCCACCATCGTTGGCGGCATCACCATCTACATTGGCGGCGCGTTGCGCGATGCGCACGTCAGCGTTGGCGCTCTCTTCCAATTGGCTGCGCTTGGCTTGCTCGTGTGTGGCGGACTGCTTCTGTTCATCCGTCCAAGGCCGGCAGGATCGAGTTGATTTGCCGCGCGGTGTCGCCTAAAGTCGCAGCGTGAAAACGTTCGCTTGTGCGATTCTCGTCGGTGTGCAAACCATCCAAGCTGCGAACTGGCCGATGTTCCAAGTGGACGCAGCACGAAGCGGCTACACGCCGGAACCTTTGCCGCAAACCCTTTACGCCGCGTGGTGTCATCGGACAGCGACGCCACAACCGGCGTGGCCGACTTCGGAGCGGTTGGTCTTCGACCGCTCCTGCCAGCCGGTGATTGCAGACGGCGTCTTGTTCTTTGCGACTTCCGCTGATGATCAGGTTGTTGCCTTGGATGCCGCTACCGGGAAGGTGCGATGGTCGCGTTTCATGGATGCGCCCGTGCGGTTTGCGCCGGCAGTTTGGAAAGACCGCGTCTTCGTGGCGTGCGATGACGGTTTTCTCCATTGCTTTGGCGCGGCGGACGGCCGGGTGCTTTGGAAGTTCCGCGGCGGCCCGCGCGCGGACATGGTGCTCGGCAACGAGCGGATGATCTCCCGCTGGCCGGCGCGGGGCGGGCCGGTGGTGGTGGGTGACATTGTTTACTTCGGCGCCGGCATCTGGCCGACGGAGGGCATCTATCTTTACGCGCTCGACGCGGCGACGGGTAAGAAACTCTGGGTGAACGATTCCTCGGGTTCCATCGAGATGAACCAGCCCCACGGCGGCGCTCGCGCCAAAAGCGGCGTCGCCGCCCAAGGCCACTTCGTCGCCGCCGGGGACACGTTGCTGGTGCCGACGGGCCGCGCCGTGCCCGCTGCGTTCGACAGGACCACCGGCGAGTTCCGTTACTTCCATTTGCAGGTCAACACGAAAACGGGCGGCTCGGAAGCGACGATCATTGACAGCCATTTCTTCAACGGCGGCACGATGTTCGCCCTGACCAACGGCGCCTCGGAGGTGACGTTGAGGAAGATTACGATCAAGAAGGACGATTCGACGGTGCCCAAGGAAACGCCCGCCGTGCGCGTGGCGGCTCATCCGCAGTGGATCGTGTTTTGCATCAGCAACCAAGTGAGCGCCGTTGACCGCCGGAAACCGCTGTCCTCAAAACAGGTCGTTGACAAGAATGGGAAGAAGGTTCGCGCCGCCGTCCTGGCGAAAACGACTTGGAGCACGATTCTCCCAGCAGGCGATCTTGGGTCGCTGATCGTCGCGGGCGACACCGTCGTGTGCGGCGGGAAAAACCAAGTCTTCCTTCTCGACGCCGCTTCGGGTCAAATCAAACAATCTCTTCCCGTGGACGGCTCCGTTTTCGGACTGGCGGCATCGGGCGGACGGCTTTACGCCAGTACGGATCGAGGAAGAATTCACTGCTTCGGTGAAAAGGAAGGTAGAGACCAACCCGATATTGGCGTGGTTGTGCCGGATGCCAATCCCGTTTATGCCCGCGCAGCAGAGGAGATCGTGCGCGCGAGCGGCGTCACGGAAGGATACGCTCTCGATTTGGACTGCGGTGAAGGCTGGCTCGCACTCGAACTGGCCAAACGCACGAAGCTCCGCATCTACGGCGTGGACGCCGACCCGGCCAAGGTGCAGGCGGCACGGCAAATGTTGAAGGCCGCCGGCTTGTATGGCCGTCGAGTCGTCATTCATCAAGCCGACTCCGCGACGGTGCCTTATCCGGATTACTTTGCCGATTTGATTGTCTCCAAGCGGCCATTGGCCACGACACGGATGCTGCGCCCGAGCGGAGGCAAGTTGTGCTTTTGGGAAAACGGCGCGTTGCGACAAACCGTGCGCGGCCCGCTCGCGGGCGCCGGTGATTGGACGCACCTCTACGCCAACTCCGCGAACACGCTTTGCTCCGGCGACGCCTTGGTGCGCGATCCATTCGCCATGCTTTGGTTCCGGGACGTGGGCCAATCCATACCGAGCCGGCACGGACGCGGTCCGTCGCCGCTGGTTGCCGACGGTCGGATGTACCTTGAAGGCATGAACACGCTCCGGGCGATCAACATTTACAATGGAACCGTCCTGTGGGAATTCAAAATGCCCGGCGGCCTGAAACCCTATGCTCAAGATCACCTGACCGGTGTCGCTGCCACCGGCAGCAACCTCTGCCTCGGCGAGGACGAAATCTATCTTCGGTTCGGCGGAAAATGTTGCGTCGTGAACAACCGCACGGGCCGCCAAACGGCAGTGTGGGACGCGCCGCCGCCGCCTGACAGGCGGCCGGGCACGTGGGGCTATCTTGCCTACCGCGACCGGACCATTTACGGAACACTGGTCAACACGCAACACCTGCTCAAGGAGTCATGGCGGAAGTTTCTGGGCAAGCTCGATATGACCAGCATGTTCAGCGAGTCATTGTTGTTGTTCGCGATGGACAGCCGGACAGGCAACGTCAAGTGGACGTTTAGGCCCGAGCATTCGATCCGACACAACACCGTCGCAGTCGGCGCCAAACGCATTTATCTGATTGACCGTCCTCTGGCGACAGGAGATTCCCCGAAGGCGGGTCTCTTCAAACCCGCACCCCAACCCGGCGGGCGGTTGGTCTGCTTGGATACCGCCACGGGCAAACTCCTTTGGGAAACCCGTGAAGACATTCTCGGCACGGTGTTGATCTTGAGTGAGAAACACGACGTCTTGCTGATGAGCTACCAGCCGACCCGTTTCAAACTCGACTCCGAACTGGACGACCGGATGGCCGCATTCCGCGCCAGCGATGGCCGGCCGCTTTGGAGCATCACGGACCAATACAAGTCGCGTCCGATTATCAACGACCGCGCCATCTACGCGGAGCCGGGCAAATGGGACTTGCTGACTGGCGAACGTCAACCCTTCGAGTTCAAGCGTTCCTACGGCTGCGGCATCCTTGCGGCTGCCCAACGGCTGCTGGTGTTCCGGTCCGCCACAATCGGCTACGTGGACCTGAAGAAAAACACCGGCACCGAAAACTATGGCGGCATCCGTCCCGGGTGCTGGGTCAACGCCATTCCCGCCGGCGGACTGGTGTTGCTCGGCGAAGCCGCCAGCGGCTGCACGTGCAGCTACCTCAACCAGGCTGCGATCGCCCTCCAACCGCGCGCCGAATAAGGGCAGTGCTCATCGGTTGATGGCAGGATATTGATACCACGACGGTGTGCCGAACCACTTGTGCAACATCTCTTCCTCACCGGATGGGATTGGCGATGGGAACTTGCCAAGATCGCCGGTCTCGACGATCCATGTGTCGAGCGCGGCGCGCAAGCGAACCAATGCCTCGCGATGTTCACGCTGAGTCGAGTTGACGAGGTTCTTGATTTCGTACGGGTCGTTGGCAATGTCGTAGAGTTCCTCGCTGGGGCCGCGTATCTTCATCAACTCCGACGGCGGACCGGTGAGTTTGCCTTGGGCTTGTAACTCGCGCATCAGCGGAATGACGAGGAAACATTTCTCCTTGTAGCGGTTCAGCGAAGTGAAGGTCGGGCCATCGGTGAAGTTGCGGATGTAACGCCAACGCGCGTCGCGAACGGAACGGATCCGCTGCACGGTCTCGTCAATCCGGTCGCGCGCGCTGAATGCATACTGGCGCGGCGGGTCGGCGAGGAAGTTGCGGCTTTGCATCAACGGCGGACGCGGCACACCGGCGATGGCCAACGTCGTGGCGGTGACGTCGAGAACGCTGATGACCTGTTCGTTGACGGCGCCGGGCTTGATTTGCGATGGAGCGGGAAAGTTTTTCGGCCATCGGATGATCATCGGCACGTGCACGCCGCTGTCGTAACACCAATGGATGCCGCGCGCTTCGAGCCGCCCATTGTCGCCGAAGAAAAGGATGACGGTGTCCTCCTCCAGCCCGTTGGCGCGCAACCGTTCCAGCACCCAGCCGATCCGCCGGTCCATGTAGGATACGGAGTTGAGGTAACGCGCCCATTCCTGACGGGTGATGGGATGGTCGGGATAATACGGCGGCGGCGTGACCTCTTCCGGCTTGGCAATCTGCGGATGTTCGCGTTCGCCGGCCCACTCGACGCGCGCTTTCTTTGCGCTCTGGCGGTCGTAGATGTCGTACTCGTTTTCGTGCGAGTTGACGACAGCGAAGAACGGTTGGCGCGATTTCAGCGCGTTCCAGTCGTCGGATTCGTAGATGGGGCCTTCGTTGACGAAGTTGAGGTCGAGCTTGCCGGTGCCGACGTCGCGGTTGCCAATCTTCTTGATGTTCGCGGTGAAATAACCGGCATCGCGGAGCCGGTGGGTGATTGGCCGGACGCCGGGCGGCAAACGGAAATCGTCGTCGCGGTGCGACCGCATGTGGTGCGTGTCGGTCGTGGTCTGGTACATGCCGGTGAAAAACGCCGAACGGCTTGGCGCGCAAGCCGGGTTGGTTGAGAACACGCGTGTGTAGCGTGTGCCCTCGGCAGCGAGCCGGTCGAGGTTCGGCGTGTGGACGTGCTTGGCGCCGTAGCAGCCAAGGTCGAGTTTGAGGTTCTCGCCCACGAGCCAGAGGATGTTCGGCTGTTTTGCGGCAGCGCAACACCACGGCAAGAGAAGAAGAAAGACGATGTGTTTCATGGATCAATCCAAGTTGGGCTGGCCCAGGCAATTTCGCCGTCGGTTTGGGTCACGCGCACGTAGTAGAACGCGAACGGATGATTGCAGCACTTGGCGGCAGGCATCCACGTGTTGCTGATCGGCTCGGTGTCCTGCCAAGCGACGTTCAGATCCATCTGGCCGTTGCCGGGATGCGAGTGCACAACCTTGTTGTTTCGGATGATGTCGAGTTTCGCCACGGGCGCGGTGCCGTGAAACTCCACAGCCAGCTTCCGCACGGAATTGTCCCGCGCGCTCAACTCGGAACCGAATGGATGACCGTTCAGCGTGTAGGTGAGCAGCATCCGCTTGCCGGTCGTGGCGACGACGCGACGATTGCGCATCGCCTCGAAGATCGCTGCTCGGCTGCGCTCGGCGGTCTCGACGCTCATCAAACCTTGCTTGTGTGTCCCGAAAAGAAACTCCGTGCCCCAATGTCCGCTGTGGTCGTCTCCGCCGCCGGTGAAACCGACGCGCCAGCCCATCGCGAGCGCGTTCCGAACGTAGCCCGCGGCAAACGGCTTGGTCTTGCCGGGACGTTCGGGAACTGTGTTCCCGTCTTCCGGGGAGCACTCGAAACTGCCGCGAGTCTGGAAGATCTCGACCAGTTTCTCGTGTTCGGGGCTGTGATCCTTCCAGTCGCAGAAATTACCTCCGTGCGCGGGATGATGAACGATGACGAGCTCCTTTTCCCTCGCCTTCCGCAAAGCCTCGAACAACTGCGGCGGCGACGGAAACTCGCCGTCATCTGACCGATACATCGGGCGGTCGTCTTCGAGATAATAGACGTTGCGGTCGCCATCGCCGTTCTTGCGCCACTTGGCCCATTCGTAGCCGAGGAACGCGACGAACTCCGGCGGCTTGTTCCAACGCTTCACGGCCTCGCGCGTCACCTTCCAGAACTCATCGGAGGTTTCAAACAGATGATCGTGATCCGATGACGCGGCGAAATCCAACAGCACTTCGTTCTTGAGTTGATTGAAGTAGTCGTCAAGGCGGCCGGTGCCGTCGGACATTTCCGTGTGACCGTGAATCATTCCCCAGCAGACAAGACCGTCGGACTTGGAACAACGAATCGGGTTGCTCACAGCCTGCAAACCGGATTCCGTCTCGCACACAGTGAGCCGGTGAATGCCGGCGGACGGGAGCGACACGATTGCCCGCACACAGGTTGAGTTTGGAACTTTTTCGATCCGGGACGGGATCGGTTTTCCGTCGAGCGAAACGGTGATCGAACGCGGTTCGCGCTCTGACAGATTGCTGAGCTTGTCTTCGGGTCGGACGAGAACGGCAAAGGATTGTCCCGGCCGAACCGTTGCCGGCGCGTAGGCGCGCAGATGGTCGGTGTCGCCGCCGAGGATGTGCATGGTGCAGACGGCGACGATGCGCTGTGTTGTGCCTGCGGCCCACACGTCGCCGCCGGCCCATTGTGGAAACTGCGGTTCGGCTTCCCCCTTGGCGACGTTGTAGAGAACAAAGAACTTGTTGAACAAGCGCTCGGAACCGACACGGATTCCTTTTCCTTCTCCGAGAACGACCGTGATCTTCCGTCCTTTCTTAAAGCCGTCCTTTGGCACCGCGAGCGAAAACGTGCCTGCTTGTTTGGCCGGCTGCATCGAGAGACGCGATCCATCGTCACTTACCGCTGACACGTAGCCATCCGCCTGCGGGTCGCGAGTCTGCGCGCCGGGGAAAGTGCCCTTGTTGTTTCGTCCGCCCCAGAGTTGAACCTTCAATGCGGCGCCCGGCGGCACGTCCTTGCAGAGTTGGAACGGGAGTCGCCACGTTGAGAACCCGCCAGCCGTCGCGACCGGCGGTTCCGCATGTGTCAGCGGGATTTCTCCCGGAATTCGGATTGGCCGCTTCCAATCCGGCGCGGCTTGTCCCGCCAATGATACGGCGATCCAACACCCGATAACAATTCGCATCAACATTTTCATTGAAACTCCTCTTATCGTCAGGATGTCTCCTTGTAACCGAGTCGGGCGGCAATGGAAACTTCGAAATGACACCGTCTTGCCTCGCGGCGCGCTCTGCGGTACAAGACTGTGTATGAAACTCAAGTTGTCTCTGCTCCTGTTGGGATTTTGCTATGGCGTTTGCAAGGCGGACGACTGGCCAATGTGGCGGCACGACAACGGGCGCACGGCGGCTTCGTCGCTGGAACTGCCCGGCGCGCTGCGCCTGCAATGGAAACGCGAACTGCCGCCGCCAGCGCCGACATTTCCGGGCGATCTCCGCTTGTGCTTTGACAAGTCTTACGAGCCGGTTGTGTCGGGGAAACGGATGTTCCTGCCTTCGATGGTCACCGACAGCGTCGCGGCACTCGACACCGACACGGGCGAGGAACTGTGGCGTGTCTTCGCCGACGGGCCGGTGCGGTTCGCGCCAGTGGCGTGGGAGAACAAAGTCTATTTCGTCTCCGACGACGGTTTTCTGTATTGCGTCGGCGCCGAGGACGGGCGGTTGCTTTGGAAATTCTCGCCGATGGAACCGTCACGACAAGCGTACAAGTTGCTCGGCGATGAGCGGCTGGTTTCGCGCTGGCCGGCGCGCGGCGGCCCGGTGCTCGCGGACGGCACGGTCTATTTCGCCGCCGGTATCTGGCCGTTTGAAGGCGTGGCTGTGTGCGCCGTGGACGCCAACACCGGCAAAGCGCGTTGGGTGAACACCGACTGCGCGCTCGTCAAGGACGGCTTGGTGGACCATGGCTCGCGGTTCGATGGCGGCGTGGCACCGCAAGGTTATCTCACCGTGCTCGGTTCGAGGCTGATTGTGCCCTGTGGACGGTCGTTGCCGGCGTTTTTTGATCGCGCGACGGGCCGGATGGAACCGTACACCAGCGGCTGGGGCGGACGCATCGCGCTTGCGAAAGGGAACTGGTACGCTTCCGCCGTCGGCGATTGGCTGTTTCAAGCGGGCGATCTCTACCGAATCCGCTCGGACATCACGCCGCCGAAGCCGTCCGATTACATACCCCTGAAAGAGTTCGCCCGGCAGATGAAAGTGTCGGACAAAACGATGGAGGATTGGATCACGCAGTTCAAGCTCAACATCGTCACGCGCGACGGCGAACGCTGGCTGCGCGTTCGCAACAGCGACGAGGTCACGTTCCTCACCTGGAACACCAAGCGAAAGAGCCTCTCAGACCGACCCGGCGAGCAACACGCGCTGGACGCGCGCACACGCTTGCAGATTGACCCGACCAACGCGAAAGAACTCGGCGTGTTCCGCGAGCCGGTCCTGACTGCCGATGCGATGTATTACTCCGTCGCCACCGACGACAGCATCCGTTCCATCCGCAACGGCAACGAAGACCGCGTGCAGCCGAAGGTGTTCACCTACACCGGGATCGTCGCGTGCGACCTGACGAGCCAGCCGGAATGGCAAACTTCATTCCTCGGCGGCTACGGCTGGAGCCGCGCGACGTTCAAGCAGCTCTGGAGCCTGCCGTCGTCGTTGAAGGTCCACATCAAGGCCGGTTCGCGCCTCTACGTGAGCGGCCCGAAGACGATTGCAGCGGTGGACACCGGCTCCGCGAAAATCTCGTGGCAAACCTCCATCGTCGGCACGCCGAACCGGATGCTCGTCGCCGACGGCAAACTCTTCGTCATCACCAACGAAGGAACCATTTACTGCTTCGGCGCAAAGAAAGTATGGCCGAAAACTTTTGCAGTCGCGGCGGAACGTCCGTCATCGCCACGAGACCGGTGGTCGGCACGCGCCGCCGACATCCTCAAGCGGACCGGCGCGCGCGACGGCTACTGCGTTGTCTTGGGCTTGGGCACCGGACGCTTGGTCGAAGAACTGGCGCGGCAGTCATCGCTTCGCATCATCGTCCTCGAACCAAGTTCCGGAAATGTTCCGGCTGCCCGGCGCGAGTTTTTCCGGCAAGGTCTTTACGGTTCACGCGTCCACATCGTGCCGGGCGATCTCACAACGCTGAAGTTGGCGCCGTATCTGGCAAGCCTCGTCGTCTCGGAAGAAGATTACCCTGTCGAGCCGGTCAAGTCGCTCTTGCGTCCGTACGGTGGCGCGGCGTGTTTCTCGACCATTACGCGCCAAGGCG
>CAZNOK010000021.1:0-35455 GCA_964574605.1 uncultured Verrucomicrobiota bacterium | reverse complement strand
ACCGACCACGTGCCGTTCGGATCAATCCGCAGGCCAAACGACGGCCCCAATCGTTCCCGGCACAGCTCGGCCACGCGCGCTTCCTCATCCGGCGGCATCACGCCGGCTTTGAGTTTCATCGAGTTCACGCCGAGCGTCTCGTGAAGCTCCTCGCACAGGTCGGCCATGTCTTCGGCAGTCTTGTCGTCGCCGCCTTGCGGGCGGTCGTAGCGCCAGAACAGATACGCGATCATCGGAATCGCATCGCGCACGCGCCCGCCGATCAAGTCCGACATCGGCCGGCCAAGCGCCTTGCCTTGGATGTCGAGGCAAGCCATCTCGATGGCGGCGTAAAGACGCGAGTTCGACAGGTAATAAATGCTCCGCAGCACTTTGAGCTTGATGACTTCGAGGTGGAACGGATCGAGGCCGAGGATGCGCGGTTTCAGTTTCAGAATGGCGCCGCGCTGGTCGCCGCCGCCGACCTCGCCGAGGCCGACGATGCCTTCGTCGGTGAAAATCTCGATAACGGTGCGGAGGAAATAACCGGGATGAACGCCGGTGTTGTGACGCAACTGGGCATTGAGTGGAATGGCCACCGTACGGGCTTTCAGATCAACGATCTTCATGATGTGTCCTTCCTGGGTCTTGGCGGCAATCTGCAATCGGCAATGATTCCTTGTCAATCCGTATTATGTTCACCGGTGAAACCGGACAAGAGGCCGGATGATCTCTGTATCTTTTTTCTCGCCGCGTCAGAGTCCGGCTGTTAGAAGAGTCTCACGCATGATTGGCTTCCTGAAACCGGCGCCGCCCGTCGAGCGTCTGCCAGCGGACCGCATTGACCCGTGTTACCGTCGGCTGCGTCGGCAGGTGTTCGCGGGGATATTCGTCGGATACGCCGCCTACTATCTGGTGCGCAACAATCTCGCGTTGGCCATTCCGGACATCCTTCGGGAACACCCGGAGTATTCCAAAGCGATGCTCGGCACGGCGCTTACTGCGCTCTCGCTGGCCTATGGCGTCTCGAAATTTCTCATGGGTTCGGTTTCCGACCGGAGCAATCCGAAGTTCTTTCTGCCACTGGGCCTGTTGTTGTCGTGCATCATCCTCGCGGTGTGCGGCGCGGTGAAAAGCGTGTATGCGTCGTTGCTCGTTATCATCGCGCTCCAGACATTGAACGGTTGGGCGCAAGGCATGGGCTGGCCGCCATGCGGGAAGACGATGGTGCACTGGTTCAGCACGCGCGAACGCGGGCTTACGGTGTCGGTGTGGAACGTGGCGCACAACGTCGGCGGCGCCTTGGTGGCGAACCTCGCGTGGATCGGCGTGATGCTCTGCCACGATTGGGGCGCGAAGTTCTACTTCAACGCCCTGATCGCCGCGGGGCTGGCCGTGGTGGCGCATTTCCTCCTGCGCGACACGCCGCAATCCTGCGGTCTGCCCCCGGTTGAGGAATACAAGAATGATTACCCACCCGACTACTCGGCTGATCACGAGCGGACGTTCACGTTCAAGGAGATCTTTCTCCAGCATGTCCTGACCAACAGACATCTGTGGGCCTTGGCGCTGGCCAATGCGTTCGTGTATTTCGTCCGCTACGGCGTCGTGAACTGGATTCCGACCTACTTGGAAACCGTCAAGGGATTTTCCTTCAAGCATTCGAGCTTGGCGTGGTCACTCTACGAATATGCCGCCATCCCCGGCACCATCGCCTGTGGATGGATGTCGGACAAAGTCTTCAAGGGCAAACGCGCTCCCGCGACCATTCTCTTCATGGCACTCACGCTGGTGGCCGTGCTCGTGTATTGGTCAAACCTGCGCGGCCCGTTGTGGCTGGATTACGCGGCGTTGATCGCCATCGGCTTCCTTATCTACGGACCAATCATGATCATCGGCCTTCACGCCCTCGATCTCGTCCCGAAGAAAGCGGCGGGAACAGCCGCGGGATTCACCGGCTTGTTTGGCTATGTGTTCGGCTCGGCCATCGCCGGCACCGGAGTGGGCTGGATCGCCGACCACTGGGGATGGCACGGCGTTTTCATTACCATGGTCGTCTGCTGCCTGCTTACCATTTTCTTCAGCGCGCTGACCTTGGGACATCAAGCACGCAGCGAGCAGCGCACAACCTGATTCATCCGCGCTCAAATCGCAACCGGCGAAATGCTTCGCCACAAGCGCAGTAGTTTCGTTCCGACATACCCATCACGCCGTATTCCTCGACGTAACCGATGAACCCGCCTTCCGTCGTGCCGAGCAGACGGTGCAGTCGTTCCACTTCCGCGTAAATCTCCTCCGCTGTGCCGCTGATCGAGACAGTCTGGTAGCTGATCGGCATCATGAAACATTGCCGGCCACGCAACCGCCGTCCAACCTCGGCGATGTCGTTCACGTTCGGCTGTGAGATGTTGAGCACGTCCACTCCGATCTCGTGGAAGTCTTCCATGATCTCCACAAACTCGCCGCAACAATGAAACCACGTGTGCAATCCCAATTCGTGCGCGAGCGCAAACTGCCGGGCATAACGCGGCTTGAACAGTTCCCGCCACAATGCCGGCGAGATCATCATGCCCGATTGCGTGCCCCAGTCGTCGGCAAAATGAATCCCGTGGAACCCGTGTCGCGCCACCATCCGCATCAGGTCGCACTCGAAGGCGATGATCTTGTCCATCAACGCTGCGAAGCCTACCGGCTCCAGAAGAAAATCCTGCATCGCGTTCTCGAACCCGCGCAGGAACGTATAAACGGTGAAGCCGCTCAGGTCGAAGCTCGCGAGCCGGTAGCGGTCGCCGCACGTCTTGAAGAACGCCGGCACCGCCGACATCCGTTCTTCTTCGCGCAACGACGGCACACGAATCTCCCCGGCCTGCGGCAGCTCGCGATACACCGGCTCGACCGGATGCCCCATTGTACCGTCGCCGGATTTCACGAGCCGGTAACCCCACTCGTTCGACGACCAGTCCCACGCGTTTGGCGAACCGTCGCCCGGCACACCAAGCGCAAGATGATACAGCATCACGTCGCCATCGGTCTGGTCGCGGTTCCAAAACACCATCGGCACACGGTCCGGTCGACGGAACTCGATGGCGCGCACGACACGTTCTTTCATTGTGTCCATTCTACAAGCGGCTGTCTTGACAGTAAATCAGTCTGACATATAAATACAAACAATGATTGATGTAATTCGACGGCTTGAGCAAGCCGGCATCGTTGGGTGCATCTTGTCGGTCGCCGCACAAGGCGCCCCGAATTTTTCCCTGATGCCGGGCTTCAAGATTTCCTATCAGGCTTCGCCGAGCGCTTGGGACATCCTTCTGGGCAATGACATCTACATCTGTGACAACGACATCGTCGTTCTTTCCAACGGCAATTACATCGCCTCCCACGCCTACTTCGGCGACGGCTCGACCTCTGACAGCGCGGCAATCACAAAAGTCTTCCGCTCCACGGACAAGGGGACGAATTGGACTCAGGTCGCCCAGTTTCAGCCTCTCTGGCGGGCCAGTTTGTGTGTTCGTAGCGGAGCGTTGTATATCATGGGCCCGGAATACAACGGCGGGTCATACAACACGATTCGGAAGTCAACCGACAACGGAACCACATGGACAACGCCCTCGGACGCCAACAGCGGGAAGTTCGAATCCATTGGCTTTGCCGCCACGATGGGCACTCCGAACAACCCGCTGGTCTTCAGCAACCGACTCTATTACGGCGGCGGCGGGCGATCCACCATCTTCACGACCAACATGGCGAATCTGCTCGTCACCACGGATTGGAAACAGAGCAGCAGCATCTCAACGTTCAGCACGTGGCAAGTGGGCCTTGCCGGAACTCTGGGAACCCGCTACATCGGCGAAGGTCAAATCGTGGCCTCGCCCGAACAAGGCGTCGCCGTGCTGTCAAAAGTCGTGGGGTATCCCTATACCGCCGTCATTCGCTGTGACGACACCGTCGGCAACGTCGTCCGGTTTGGGCCGGACAACGATTTTGCAGCGATGCCGGGCGCGGAGAAGAAGTTCGGCGCGATGTACGACACGGTTTCCGGCAAGTTCTACGTGCTGAGCAACCCGGTGCTGCCGGCGCACGCCAACGACCCCACGTGGGGTGACACCCCGGAGTTGATTCGCAACACCGCGGCGGTGCTCTCCTCACGCGACCTCCACAATTGGGAAGTCGAGAAGATCTTCCTCTACTCCCCGAACATTGACTACGAGGCGTGGCAATACCTCCAATTCGATTTTGATGGCAACGACATGGTGGTGGCCTCGCGCACCGCGTTCGATGTCGGCGACACCTACAAGCCACCGCGCGGCCACGACTCCAACCTGCTGACGTTCCATCGCATCCCCAACTTCCGCACGCATGTCCGCGACCACTATCTCTTCGCCGACACGACGCACAATCAAGTGCTGCGCTACGAACGCACCCAACATGCCGACGCGCCACTGGGCAAGTTCACCCTCGGCGCCTCGCTGGCAGTTCCCAAGGACTTGGCCCAAGACGCCAACGGTGACGTTTACATCCGCGAAAACGGCGGACGCATCCTTCGCTTCGACGCGATGGGCAACTTCATCGCCATCGTCGGCAGTTCGCCCGTCGGATTTACGACGCCGCAATTGTCCATCGTCCAGCCGCCCGCCGGGGAGCGTTCGTGGATCAAGTCAGGCTCCGGCAATTGGGGCGATCTGCTCAACTGGTATTATTGGGGCCGGCCCGACACCACCACTGAGATTGCCACGTTTGGCAGCGCAGCCACCAACGCCACCACCGTGACGATTGATGCCGACCCATTGATCTGGTCGTTCAACACGGCTGACGATGAAGAAGGCTGGACCACATCGGGCATCACCAACGCAGTCGTGGCCAGCGGAGTGTTTCACGGCGTGTCAACGAATACGAGTCCGCGACTCAGCCGGGTTGCTTTGCGCTTTCCCGGATCTCTCAGCCCGGAAGTGCGCGTTCGCATGAAGGCATCGGGACCTTCGGCCGATGTGGTTCTTTACTGGGGGACAACCGTCTCCAACTCGATTTCATCCGCCCGCAAGATCACTGCTTCTTATACCGGCACAGGAACGTTCCAAAACATCAGCTTCCCCATGTCGGGCAACACAAACTGGAATGGGCAAACCATCACGCGCATGAGACTCGACCTACCCAAAGACTCGGGCGCCACCTTCGAGTTGGATTCCATCGAGGTTCCTCGCGACAGCTTTCGCCTCAAGGGCATGCGCTTTCGCAACACATCCGCATACACAATCTCCGGCACCGGTTCCCTCCGAATCGAACCGGATGCGGGCAACGGCATCCTCGATGTGCAATCCGGCAACCACGTCATCGGCCTCCCTCTTACCCTGGCTACAAATACCGACTGCGCGATTGCGGCCGGCGCGTCCCTGACTTGCGCCAGCACAATCTCCGGGGCCGGCGCGCTCACCAAGACCGGCGACGGAACGCTCAATCTCTCCGGCACGCTCAACAATCCCCTGAACATCGCAGCAGGCGTGTTCAAAGGCACCGGCACCGTCAACCACATCGTCACCATCAACGGCGGCATCCACGCCCCCGGCAACTCCACCGGCATCATGCAGATTAACAGCAACTACACGCTCAACGCCGCCGGCACCCTGCAAGTCGAGATCAACGGCGCGACCGCCGGCACCCAATACGACCAACTCAAGGCTGCCGGCAACGTCACGCTCGCCGGCGCGCTCGACATCATCGCCACGCCCGGACTTGCAGCAGGCTCGAATTTCACGATTCTCGACAACACCGGCATCGCTGCTGTCAGCGGCACCTTTGCCGGGCTTGCGCAGAACACCGAGTTTTACGAGGACTCGCAATGGTGGCGCATCAGCTATACCGGTGGCACAGGTAACGACGTAGTTCTCACGCGCCTCACTCCGACTCCGTGGCAAAACTGGCAGGTCACGAATTTCGTCTCCAACGTCAACAACCCAGCCGTGGCAGGCACCGACGCTGATCCCGACGCCGATGGCATTTCCAATCTCCTCGAATACGCGCTGGGCGGCAACCCGCTCCTCAATTCCCAAAGCCCGCAACCGGTCAAATCGGTCGCGGGAGGAAGACTCGCCATCACATTCACTCGCACGCTTGCAAATACCGATATCACCATGATCGTGCAAGGAGCCGACGCGCTGTCCGGCCCGTGGACAGTTCTCGCGTCCAGCACCAACGGTGTCGCCTTCAGTGCCACCGGTGGCGCGAGCGTCACGGAAAGCGGCTCTGGCTCCACTCGCACCGTCGAGGTGCGTGACGCCTACTTGATCTCCGACCCCACCCACCCAAGCCGCTTCTTGCGCCTGCGTGTGACGCGATAGACTTCAGCGCCGTTGAAATTCTTCCAGATCAACCACACGCCCTGTCACGCGCGCTTCTTCAGCGGCGAATCCGATGAGATGGCTGTGTACTGTCGAGTCAAGCCCCGCAGCCAACGGCGCGCCCGGTGATTTGTTCATCTCATCGTAAAGCGCGTTGACAAGTCCCGTGTCGCCACCGCCGTGCAATTCGTAGCCGCCGTCCTCCGCTTGCACCGTGTAACGCACCGGCTCGCCCTCGTGCGGGAAGAAAAACAGATGCGCGCCCAAATGTTTCCGATAAGTCTCACCGCCCTTAAGGACGCCGCGCGTCCCGTAAATCTCAATGTGCCGGCCATTCTCAAATGCGGTCATCGTGAACGTGCCCGTCACGCCACCCTCAAACTCCAGCGCCAACACCTGCCGGTCCACCGCGTCGTTGTCACAGCGATAGACGCACCGACCCCACGGACTCGTCCGCAACCACGCAACGATCTCCTCGGTCGTGGCGTCCTTCGCCCGGTCAAACACCATCGGCAACCAGCCCGCTCGCATATCGGTCGTGTATCGCAGCGCGTTGAACGCGCACGTCTCACCGACCGGGCAACCGTCCGTGCACCGCGCCGGCGCACCGGCAGGCGCGCGCTCCCGACGGAAAAACTCAAGCGATCCGAAACTCGCCACACGCCGGCACCGCCGCCCGACGAGCCAGTGAACGATGTCAGTGTCGTGGCAGCATTTCGAGATGATCATCGGCGAACTCTTGGCTACGTTCGACCAGTGGCCACGCACGAACGAATGCGCCTGATGCCACGGCATCACTCCCTCATTGGCCTGAACCGACACAATCTCGCCGAGCGCACCCGACTCGATGATCTCCTTCACCTTCCGGTAAAACGCCGCGAACCGCAGAACGAAACAGACCATCACGCGACGGTTGACCTGACGGGCCAGCCGTTCAATCGCCAGCACCTGCTCCACGCGCGTCGAGATGGGTTTCTCCAACAACACGTCGTAGCCGAGTTGGAGCGCGCCGGTGCAATGCGCAAAGTGATCGTTGTCCTGCGTAGCGACGATCATCACGTCGGCGATCTTGCCCGCCCCCAGCAATTTCTCCGCGCTGCTGAATCCGCGGAAGTCCGCGTGCCCGGAAATGCTGCGCACCTTCTCGACCCGCGCCGGCACCGGGTCCGCTCCCGCGACAATTTCAAATTGCTCTGGACGCCGCGCGGCCAGCCCTGTGTATGTTTGCGCTCTTGCGCCGCAACCGATACAAGCCAGTTTCAGAGGTTTGCTCATAGTGTCATCTCGGTTTCGTCCGCCGCTTCAAAAAACGCGACGATGTTTTCCCACGGCGTCTCCGGCCCCAGCACGTGCGCCGGTGCCAGAATCAATCCGCCGCCGCGTCCCACATCGCGGATGCGCGCCCGCACCTCAGCCCGCACATCTGCCGGCGTGCCGAATGGCATTGTCCGCTGCACGCTCACCGTGCCCCAGAATGAGAGACGGTCGCCGTAGCGTTGCTTGATCGCCGCCGGGTCCATGCACTCCGGTTGCACCGGGTTCAGAATGTCAATGCCGGTCTCGATCAAGTCTGGGATGGCCGGTTCGACGTTGCCGTCGCAGTGATAGAACACAAACGTATCTGGGTTCGCCGCCTTGACCGCTCGCACGGTCGCAGTGAGGCGTGGCTTCAGGAACTCGCGCCACGTTTCAAGGCTCATCAGCAGGCCGTTTTGCCCGGCGATGTCGTCACCGGTAATGATAATGTCCACGCCCGCACGGGCAAACTCCGCCGCCGCGTGCCGCTGAAGCGCTGCCGTCCGCTCAAACAAGTAATGCGCGATTTCCGGCGCGGTCACCAAGTCCATCATCAAGTCTTCCAGCCCGCGAATATACCAAGACTGCTCAAACACCGACCCGGCGAATGCCGCCACCGCGAAGCCCTGCCGGTGCAGTCCCTCAACGCGCTCGCACAGACCCGCGTAGCGATACGGCTGGTCGAGGTCCGGCCACGGATATTCTTTCAGACGCGCGAAGTCCTGCACACCGCGCAGCGGTGACTCGATGTGGGCGAAGTGATGGAAGCCTCCGCCTCGCCACCATACGCCCCATTCGTCCACCTGCGCCATCTCTGCCTTCGTGTCGAGCCACGACGCAAATCGCGACCGGGGCAATACTGTCGGCTGGAAGGTCACACTGGTGATGTCCATGCCAAAGTAATCGCGTGGCGATTTCGGAGCACAATGTTCGCGCAGCAACTGTTCAATTGGCGGCGTATAGCCGATGGCCTCCTCGTACAGCAATCGCGGAACCCGGTCAGTCGGTCGGTGGGCCAAGGCTGTGCGGACTCGTTCACGGGATGTCATGCCGCCGGATTCAACACCTTTTCGCCGCGCCGCGCAAGCCGCGACCTGCTCCAAGACCCCTAGGTTGCACTGTGTTCTTGACGTTGGATGTTCATCGGATATAAAGGTTCAGCATCAAATGCGCGAGGAAAGCCAACGCGGAAGGTGGTGGAAGCCGGCCATCATTGTCGCAGGCACAGTGTTCACACTCGGCGGAAGCGAGATCGTGGCCAGTGCCGATGGCGGGTCGGGGTTCAACTACATCCAGAGCTTCGCGGAGCGCATCGGCGGTGCGGGAGAGAGAGCAAGCGGCACTCCCAGCCAAGCGGCAGGGCCTCCAAGGACATCAGGCTCTCCAATAGCGTATGCAAGCGCACCGGTCTTTCTGCCAGCCAGAAAACTGATATACACCGCCAAGCTCGACCTCGGCGCCGGTCTCCGTGGCGGCGGCGCGCAGGCGGCGCGCTATCGCGTGGCCGCGCGCTCGGTATCCGATGCCGATACCAGCGCGGGCGGCGTAGTCAAAGACGGCGGCGGTGTCATAGTTTCACCCCTGACCCTCGGAGGGGGAGGCAACCTTCCCTACAACACCTATCTCGCCGCAGACCTCAGCGATGCCATCTCAGTCATCGGCAATCACGACAGCGTTGACATGTATTCGGGCGCGTATTATAGTCAGCCGTATGGTAGTGTCACATTTACAGATGGTGTCAGCTTGGCAGCCGGCTCAAAGCTCTGGATAGTGGCGGGTGCATTCGACTGGCCAAATCTCGTTTTTACTAACGGCGACCATCAGGTTGTCGGCGAGGTTGATTTGCATAATAATGGTGCATATAGGTTTTCTCTCTGGGGCGCAACCAATGGAATTTACGGCAACGATATTATTACAGAAACTGATGAAGGTGCTGAATATCGCGAGGGGCTTCTCGTTATCGCACAAACAACAAATGATGTATTTTATCTTGGTTATTTCAGTTCAGGTACTCTTACGAATGGATACATTCCCACAACCACGAGAAACAATATCACAATAACCTACACTGTGATACCAGAACCAAGTGCGCTTCCACTGGTTTTGGTGGGTGGTTCTGCCCTGCTTTTGGCACGGAGAAAGCGCGGGTTAGTATAAACGCAAAATGGGTAAAAGGGGTCAACACCTGACCACTGACAGTTGTTGTTAAGATGGTTTATAATGATATAAATGGAAAGTCGAATTAGTTAGCGGTTGACGGCTGAGATTTATGGTTTGCAGTCAGTATTGAAGCGAAAACAAGGATCAACGTCTGAAGCTGAAAGTTATGGTTGACAGTTTGGTTTTATGTTGGCATAAATGTGAGCGAGAGGAGATTTTATAATGAGCGAGACAAATTTTCGTGTGATGTTGGAGAAGATGGATTTACATGAGATCGAACAGTTGAAGCTGGCGAAGGAGGCGTTGACATGGTTGGATGGACGACGGCGGGCGTTGCAAGAACAGATCGCCGCCGTGGATGTGCAGATTGAGGAGATCAAGGCCGGACGATTGGATCCGGGCAGCGTTCTGCCGAGAAGCGAGACAGCCGCACCAGTGAAGACAGCGACGCGCCAACGACGGAAACAGGAGGGAACATTGGCAAGTCGTGTGGCGGAGGTGTTGCGCGGGAAAGAAAGCGGCATGGGCATCCAGGAGATCGCAAAGGCGATCTTGGACGCCGGATATGCGACGAAGGCAAAGGACTTTCGACAGCACGTGGCGGTTGTGTTGGGGAAGATGGATGAAGTGGAGCGGTTGGAATACGGCGTGTATCGGCTGAAAGCGGTGCCATGAGAACGTCAGTTGTCAGGAGTTGACCCCCATCTTGACCGCTTGAAGAAGGGCTGAACGGCGGCGATGTGGGTGTGGAGACCGTCGCGCGGGTATCCGCGTGCCCCCGCCCGCGCGCGACGGCGCGAACAACAGCCATTGCGTTCATAGAAGGTCCCGCCCTTCTGCTCCGCTCTCAAAAAACCTCAACCGTTGGACACCTTCTTGACACTGCCACCATAGTGCCACGGTGTCGTTGTTGGTGTACCGACTTTAGTCGGTCCGGACCGCGCCTTCGGCGGGCAAGCCGCGTAAACGCGGGACACCAGCCTGTGGAACGTTGTGATGACAGTGGCAGTGTCAAGATGCGCACCACTATTATTTCCTCATACGTATGAGATTGACAAAAATAGCCGACTGTGGGAAAGTGCCCCTCCATGAGCATGGTCACTCAAAAAGAAATTGCCCAACGGTTGGGAGTGTCAGCGTCACTCGTTTCGCGGGCGCTCAGCGGCACCGCACCCGTCATCGGCGCGGCGGCGGAGACGATTGAACGGATCCGCGCGGAAGCGGCGCGCTTGAATTATCATCCCAGCGCGGCGGCGTTGAGCTTGCGCGGACAGTCGTCCCACATCATCGGCGTGGTCATCAAGAATTTCGACGATCCGTTCTTTGGGCACATCATTGCCGAGTTACAGACGTTGGCCATGGCCAAACATTTTTCCTTGCTGCTGACCGGCTGCCCGCCGGGCACCGGCGCGCGCGCGGATGTTCATTCGCTGGCGAAACACCGGCTGGACGGACTGGTCATTGCCGGCAGCGATTTTGTGCCGGAAGGGTTGGAAATTTTTGTGCGTCGCGGCGTGCGCATTGTTCGCATCGGCTCTGGACCGACAATGACGGGCATCGTCAACATCGCCGTGGATTGGGAACACGGCTTCCGTCAACTGGTGGCCTATCTGACGAAACTGGGGCACCGGGACATCGGTTACCTCAGTGACGAAACTGCGTCGAACCTGGGCCGGGAGAAGTTGCTGGTGGCGACGCTCAAACGCGCGAACCTGGTGGCGCGGCCGAATTGTTTCATCCGGGCAAAGGCCGCCGGCGCGGAGGCAGGCTACGAGGCGATGCAGACGTTGCTGCAACGTTGCGGCGACCTGTTGCCGACCGCTGTGGTGGCCGCCGAGGATGTGCTGGCGCAAACCGCGTTGCGGGCGTTGTTCGAGCGCGAGGTAAGCGTGCCGGAAGATTTGACGTTGGTCGGGGTGGACGACGTGCCGGCGGCGCGGATGACGATCCCGGCATTGACAACGCTTCGCCAACCGATCCCGGCCATGGTGCGAGCTGCGTTTGAACAGATCACGACAACCGGCAAACATATCTCGACGGAAGTTTCCATCCGACCGGAATTGATTGTCCGTGAATCGTCCGGACCACCAACAACCAAGAGGCAGACCCATGACGACTAATCCAATGCTGGAACATGCATTAGCAAACTTTGATCAGACAGCGCACCTGTTGCGAGGCGAGTTCTCGCCGGACCTGTTGCTCAAGATGCGCGAGCCGAGGGAACGCAGTGAGTTGCGCCTGTCGCCGGAGTTCGCCGACGGACGCACTCACACCATTCGCGCATTCGTCGTGCATCACAACCGCGCGCTCGGTCCGAGCAAGGGCGGGATCCGGATGACGCCGAGTGTCACGCTCGACGAAGTCACCGCACTGGCGATGGAGATGACGTGGAAATGCGCGCTCATCGGCGTGCCGTTCGGCGGTGGCAAGAGCGGCATCGTGGCCGACGCGGAACAGTTGCCGCCGCACGACAAGGAAACGTTAATCCGCAGCTTCACGCGTGGCGCGATCCGTCACATTCACCCATTGGTATACGTCCCGGCGCCCGACATGGGCACCAACGAGTGTGACATGGGACACATCAAGGACGCCATCTCCTACTCGCTCGGCCAAGCGACCACGCAGGGTTGTTACGTGACCGGCAAACCCGTCATCCTCGGCGGCATACCGGGCCGGCGCGAGGCGACAGGTCGCGGCGTGGCCATCACAACCGCTGCTGCGATGAGAACACTCGGTCGCGATCTGCGTGGCGCCACTGTCATCGTTCAAGGCTTCGGCAACGTCGGCGCGGTCGCGGCAAATGCATTGGCGGAACTCGGGGCGCGCGTCGTGGGCATCGGCGATATTCGTGGCGCAATTTACAATCCCGACGGGCTGAATCTCACGGCGTTGGCGGCGCATGTCCGCAAACAACGCACGGTCCTTGGCTTCGCCGATGGGCGGCGCGTGCCGAGCGCGAAACTGTTGACGATGCCGTGCGATGTGCTCGTGCCGGCGGCGACCGGCAACCAGATTACCAAGGAAAACGCCGGAAAGATTCAAGCCAAGATCATCGCCGAAGGCGCCAATGGCCCAACTACACCGGAAGCGGATCGCATCCTCGAAAAACGCGGCGTGTTCGTCATCCCGGACATTCTCTGCAATGCCGGCGGCGTGTTCGTCTCCTACCTCGAATACACACAGGAAACCCAACAGGAACAAATGACCGAAACCGAAGTGCGGACACGTTTGGAGCAGCGGATGCAGGACCGTTTTGCGCGCGTCTGCCAAACCGCGCAGGAACGGAAACTGCCGATGCGGCAAGCGGCGATGTTGCTCGCGGTCCGCAGCGTTGCCACAGCCATCGAAGCGCACGGAAATTTGCCATGAACACCAAACCACTCGACATCCTCATCATCGGCGGCGGGATGATCACCAACGATCAGCTCCTGCCGAGCATTTATCATCTCCAACGCCTCGGCGTGGTCGGCGAGATCACCATCTGCGCTCTCAACAGCGCGCCGTTGAAAGCGTTGGCTGACAACGCAGAATTGCGCGCCGCCTTCCCCGGACAGAAGTTCACGGCGTTGCCGTCGTTGACGACGACGCCGGACAAGATGTTCCCGGACCTGTTCAAGGACGCGCTGGCGAAGCTCCAGCCCCGTCAAGCGGTTGTTGTCGCCGTGCCGGACTGGTTTCATTACCCGATCATTTTGGAAGCGTTACGGCATGACCAACACGTGCTCAGCGTCAAGCCGCTCGTGCTCGAACACCGGCAGGACGTCGAGATCGAACGCCTCGCGCTGGAGAAAGGTTTGTTCGTCGGCGTCGAGTATCACAAACGCTTCGACCGCCGCGCGCTCCAAGCCAAGCGGTTCTACGCCGAGGGCAGGTTCGGCCAGTTCATCATGGGCGAAGCCAAACTGCACGAGCCTTATTATTACCGGCACTCCAATTTCCAGAATTGGTTCACCTGCGACAAGACCGACCCGTTCACCTACGTCGGTTGTCATTACGTGGACCTCGTCTATTTCATCACCGGCTTGAAACCCGTCGCCGTCTCGGTGGACGGCGTGCGCGGTAAATTCCCGAATGGCAAGGAAGCATTCCTCTGGTCAAGCGGACGAGTCCGCTACGAGAATGGCGCGTTGCTGACCGTGACCGACGGTCTTGGTTATCCCGACGACGCCGCCGGCAGCAACGATCAAAGCATGATTATGTATTGCGAAGGCACGAACCGCAGCGGCATGATCCACCACGACGACCACGAACGCGGCATCCGTTACGCCTTCCTCGAACCGAGCGGCGCGGCGCGCTACCGATACGTCAGCCCAGATTATTTCCGTCTGGTGCCGTGGGAAGGCTCCGGCGCCAAACCCGTCGGCTACGGCTACGACTCCGTCGCCGCGAGCCTGCAAACGATGCAACGCATCGAAGCGACCTGCAACAGCCTCGCCGCCCGGCAGAAAATGCTCCGCGAAATTGACGCCGCGGGCATCATCGCCACGCCGGCCAACAGCTTCATCAACGAACTCGTCGTCGAAGCCGCGCGCCAATCCATCCTTGCCGATGGCGCGCTGGTCAAAATTCATTACGGCAAGAATCCTCACGTGGAGAAAACCAATGGCTGAGTATAGTCTGACACCCGTTCAAGTCCCGAAAGTCAAAACCAAATACCGCACGATCAAGACCGCGTTGCCGGTGCCGCAATCGTTGCCGTTCTTCGAGGAGCTGCGCCGCAGCGAACCGCGTTCGATGTCCGGCCAGCCGCCGGTGCTCTGGCACAAGGCCGAGGACTTCATTGTCTCTGACAAATGGGGCAACCGCTGGATTGACTGGTCCAGCGGCGTCCTCATCACCAACGCCGGCCACGGAAATCCCGACATCGTCAAGGCCGTGCGCACTCTGCTCGACCGTCCGCTGCTGGCCACGTATGTATTCCCGCACGCTGACCGCGCCACGCTCGTTCGGATGCTGCGCGAGATTTCACCTGATCCCGCCCAGTATCAGGTTTTCCTGCTCAGCACCGGCAGTGAGGCGACGGAGAATTGCATCAAGCTCTCCAAGACTTACGCACTTCAGAAACATGGTCCAGCCAAGAAGTTCATGGTCAGCTTCCGCAACGCGTTTCACGGGCGGACGATGGGCGCTCAACTAGCTGGTGGAATGGAACGCCAAAAGACATGGATGGTGGACCGCGACCGCACCTTCATCCAAGTCCCCTTCCCCGACGGTTTCAAGAACACCGACACCTCCTTCGACCTGTTCCTTCGTTCGCTGGCCGAGCAACACATCAAGCCCGAGGAGATCGCCGGCGTCATGAGCGAGACATATCAGGGTGTCGGCCCGGACTTCTTCCCGGTTCCGTACGCTCAGCAGCTTGAACGATTCTGCCGGCAACACGACATCGTGCTGACGATGGACGAAGTCCAAGCCGGTTTTGGCCGGACCGGCAGGATGTTCGGCTTCGAGCACTACGGCATCAAACCGGACCTCATCGCCTGCGGCAAAGGCATCACGTCGTCGCTGCCGTTGTCGGCGGTGATTGGACGGACGAACATCATGGGATTGTACGCGCCCGGCTCGATGACCTCGACCCACTCCGCGTCGCCGCTGGCCGTTGCGGCTGCCATCGCAAACCTGAAAGTTATTCGGAGAAAGAAGCTCGCCGACCGCGCCGCGAAACTGGGCGCATGGTTCATCCCCGAACTCGAACGCATCCAGCGCAAGTACCCACAGCGTCTTGGCTGTTGCTGGGGCAAGGGGCTTGTGGCCGGAATTCAAGTCATCAAGCCCGGCACGCGAGAACCGGATCCTGTTGTCGCGACCGCCGTCAATGTCGCGGCCTATCAGAAAGGCCTGCTGATGTTCGCGCCCGTCGGCGTTGGCGGCGAATGTCTCAAGATCGCTCCGCCGCTGACGATTGCCGAGGACGCCCTGCGTGAATCGCTGGCTGTGTTCGAGGAAGCCATCGCCGAAGTCATGTGATCTCCCAGCCGGGACGATTCTGGCGGAACTTCAGTTTGTTGGCTTCTTCGGAATTGGTGAACTCGAACTTGGCGGAGTCCCAACGCAGTTTTTTATTCACGCGCACCGCGATGGTGCCGAGCAAAATGGTTTCGGCAAACGGATAGGCGTTCTCGAAACTGGCGTCAGCCGGCGCTTCGCCGCGGCAAGCTCGGATGAACTGCGTCAACTCATCCACTGGCCGCGGTAACGTCTGCGGTGGCGATTGAAACTCGCGCATCTTGGCTTGTGGAATCAGGCGCGGATTGTCACCGGTAAAGCCGGCGAGGAGTTTGCCGCGTTCGCCGACGAACAACATGCCTTCGTCGGGCATCGCCACGCCATCGGCTTCGAGTTCGGCGAGCAATGGCGGACGCAGCCCACCGTCGTACCAATACAACGCCACCTGCGACGGGAATTCCCACCGAATCAGCGACGCCTGCGGATACGCGACATGCTTGGTCTGTTTGCGCCAGGTGCCACCTTCGATTTTCCAGAACTGGCTGCGACTGGCCTCGACACTTGTCGGCGAACCGAGTTTCAGGATTTCGAAGATTTGGTGAAAACTGTAATGCCCCATGTCGCCGAGCGCCCCGGTGCCGAAATCATACCAGCCACGGAAGACAGCATGAGTGTAGGCGGGATGATAGGGTCGCTCCGCCGCAGGGCCGAGCCAAAGGTTCCAGTCGAACCCGTCCGGCACTGGTGGCGTGCCGGCAGGCGGCTCCGTCATGCCTTGGGGCCAGAACGGACGCGACGACCAGTTGTGCACTTCGCGCACCGTGCCAATCGCCCCGGCCGCGATCCACTCCGCTATCGTCGGCGCGCTGGTCTGGCCGGCGGCACAGAATAATTGCGTGGCGACTCCGGTTTGTCGGGCTGTGTCGCGGACGACCCGGACTTCGTCGAGCACGTTTGCAATGGGTTTGTGCGTGATGACGTGCTTGCCCGCGCGCATCGCTCTGACTGCAACCACACCGTGCAAGTGCTCGGGCGTCATGATATAGACGGCGTCGAGGTCTTTCTCCTTGTCGAGCAACTCGCGGAAATCAGTGTAGGCCCGGCAATCGTTCGTTTTGTAGAACCGATTGACGATCTGCTGGCCCGGCTCGCGCCCACACCACGCGCCGCGCGCGCCCTTGGCCCAATCCGGATCGTTGAGGAACTTGCGAATCTTCTTGTTTAGTTCGTCGTTGCCGTAATCCGGGTAGTCATCGCTGGCGCGGTTCGGGTCGCAGACCGCGACGATCCGGAACTCCGGCCGTTCGAGCGCCGGCATCAACTGACGGAAGCCCTGCGTCCCGCAGCCAATGTAGGCAAGGTTGATCTTGTCGTTTGGCGCGACGTGTTTTGCGCTGCCCAACACCGGCGCCAGCGCCACCGCCGCTGTGGCGCCGAGGAATTGTCGGCGGGTGAGTTGATTGGTCGTGTTCATGGATTGAGAGTTTTGATGAAGACGTTCTTGAATTGCAACAGCGCCGGTGGGCTGGTCCACTCGCCCTGCTTGTTGCGACCGCCGTGATGCTGGAAACCAATACGGCCACGTGCCGGTAGGCCGGGGATTTGTGCGACCTCGATCACCGTGACGCCGTTGAGCACCACGGTCACGGTGTCACCGCGAGCCGTAATGTGAAAGCGATTCCATTCGCCGACGGGTTTGTCAGCCTGTGTGCGCGGCGTGACAGCAGCACGGACGGCGGCGGGCATCTGTTTGTCCGTGCGCACTCCATACATCTCGCCGGAACCGATGGGCCAGCACCAGATATTGACCTGATATTTTCCAGTTCCGCGCAGCAGAATACCGGAATCCGAGTCCGGCAGCGCGAGCGAGAGTTCCTTGCCGCTCGTGTCGCGGGCGTAGCTGCCATCGGGCAGGACGTAACGAACGCGCGGATTCACCCACGGGGTTTCCTTGATGCGCCAATCCACGAGCAACTCGAAATCGCCAAACTCGCGTTCGTGCCAGAGATGCTTCTCGCCTTTGGCCTCGCTGCCGGCGTCGTAGTCAATCACGCCGTTGATGACTTTCCAGTGGCCGTTGTCGCCCTCGGGGACTTTCCAGCCGTTGAAATCCTTGCCGTTAAACAGCGCAACGAATCCATCAGGTGGTTGGTTGTCGGCGGTCTGGGCGAACGCGCTCAGCGCGGTCGCCAATAACAGGCTCAATATGGTTTTCATGACCACTATGATGAACACCCTTTCCGGAAAGGCAACGAATAATTCTTCTCCGGCCTTCGTCGGAATTGTCATGCAAACGACATCCTCTCCCGCCTCTCTCTCCCGTCGCCAATTCATCGGTGGCATGATCGCCGCGGCAAGCGTTGCCGCCCTGACACGGAATCTTGCTGCTGCGTCGCCGGCGCCGCGCTGGCAGATTGGTTGTTACACACGACCGTGGGGGCAACACGATTACCGGGTTGCTCTCGATGGCATCGCCGCCGCCGGGTTCAAATACGCCGGGCTGATGACGACCAACAGCAAGAACAAGCTGGTCATCTCCTGTGAGACCACTCCCGAGGAAGCCGCCGCTGTCAGCAACGAAGTCAAACAACGCGGGTTGAAGGTGCCTTCCATTTGGGGCGGGCGCTTCAAGGACACCAACGACTTGAAGCGGATCATTGACAACTGCGTCATTTGCGGTTGCCCGAACCTGTTGCTCGGCGGCACAAATGAGAAACAGGCTGAGGCCTACTACAAGATCGTTTCCGAGTGTTGCGATTATGCTGCGTCGAAGAAGGTCGGCCTCAGCGTCAAGCCGCACGGCGGCAACAACGCCAACGGCGCGCAGTGCCGCGATCTGATCAAGAAGGTCGGCCACAAAAACTTCGGCCTCTGGTACGACCCGGGCAATATTTTCTACTACTCCGGCGGCGAACTCGATCCCGTGAAGGACGCCGCGGATGTGGACGGGATCGTGATGGGCGTGTGCATCAAGGATTTCCGTCCACCCAAGGAAGTGTCGCTGACACCCGGCACCGGCAAGGTCAACTTCGCCAAGGTGCTCGCCCGGCTGAAGCAGGGCGGCTTCACCAGCGGCGCGCTGGTCGTCGAGTGCCTCGACCCTGGCGAACTGCCGCAGTTGCAAGCCGAAGCGATCAAGGCGCGTCGGTTTCTGGAGGAGCTTACCGGCCAGAAGGCGGTGTAGCGTCGGCTGTCCCAGCCGATGCGCTGAGAGCGCGTCCGGGAATGCGGTAGCATAGGCGTCCCTGCCTGTGCCGTAACCGATAAATCCACAATCCCACAGGCACGGAGGCCTATGCTACCAGTGCCAGAATGAGTCGGGGAGAATTTCCGAACATGCGCTGAGACAGCGCACTCTACACCGGACGCGCCGAAAAGAAGTTTTGACATCGTTTCGGTCGGTCGCTACAAAGGAATTACCCTTTACCTTGTTTAACCTGTAATTGGAGAGAAGCCGACTATGAACGCGAGATATTTGTTACGGGTCTGTGTGGTGATAGGGCTGATCCTTGTGTGTGGAGTGCCTGTCTTGGCAGGCAACTGCCTGCAGTGCGGGGCCAGCGGGGATTACGCGGACGGCACGGGGATTCCCACGACGCTGACCAATTTGACGGTCGAGGCGTGGGTCTATCACAACAACATCACCAATCGCATCGAGCGGTACGTGACGCTGGGCAGCGAGGTGGCCGTCATCCGCCACGACGGCGCGTCGTCGCCGGGACAGCTTCATTTCTACATCAAGACGTCCGGCTCGCTCCGCTCACTGCGCGTCAACAGCGCGCTCACGAACGGCGTTTGGACGCACGTCGCCGGCACGTGGGACGGCACGACGATGCGGCTCTACAAGGATGGCAGCGAGCTGACCAATTCCGTTCCCGGCGGCACGCTGAATGCGCCGGACGGCACGGTGAAGCTGAGCCGCGATTCGAACGAGTGGCTGAACGGGCGGATTGACGAGGCGCGCGTGTGGGACAAGGCGCGCACGGGGGCGGAAATCCAGCGCGGCATGCACGTCGGGCTGGCCGGCAGCGAGCTTGGACTGGCTGCGTACTGGCGACTGGACGAATCTTCGGGCACCAACGCGCAGGATAGCGCGGACGGCGTGGCCCTGACGCTGCATGGCAACGCGCACTTTGCCGTCTCGGACGCGCCCGTGGCGTATAACGGTTCCGGCGGCGGCGGCAACACCCTGCTGTTTTCTCTCGTGAACGGCTACGTGAACATCGGACACGGGGCGTCCCTCGACGTGGGCAACACGCTGACGGTTGAGGCATGGGTGAAGCCCTACGCGCTGGACGGCCGCTTCGGTGTCTTCTCGACGCGGCTCGACAACTCCGCCGGCTCTTTCCAACTGGAAATCGGGAACGGCAACGGCGGCACGGGCCGCGTGGCCGTCTCCGCGCCCGGCACGTGGGTGGCGGAGACCGGGAATAACGTCATCGTGCTGAACCAGTGGCACCACATCGCCTATGTCCGCACCGGTCCCGGCGTGGGCAACCAGGCGATTTACATCAACGGCGTGGCCCAGACGCTGATCACGGACGCGGACTACACGTTCACCAACAACGTCAGCGACAAGGTCATCGGTTCGGGCACCAGCGGCGGGAATTTGTTCTCCGGGGCGATTGACGATCTGCGCGTCTGGAACACGGCCCGCACGGCGGACCAGATTCGCGACGACATGCACCTCAGCCTGCCCGGGGACACGTCCGGTCTGGCCGCTGGCTACACCTTTGATCGGGCCGGGGGCGCGACACTGCCCGACCTTTCCACCAACGCCAACCACGGTACGCTGGTCAGCATTGACGAACAATACTGGGTCGCCGGCACATTCCCCTGCGCCAACGCCATCGCCGCAAGGGGGAACGTGCGTGGCGTGTGGAGCAGCCAGACCAACAGCCTCGCATCGGCCCGCCTGAGCGCGACCAACGCGGCCGCGGCGGACCCCGACTTCGCGCTGTTCGGGCACGACGGCGGCGCGGATGCCTGGCAGACCGCGGACATTCCGGCCGGCCTCGCGGCCCGGCTCGGGCGCGTCTGGCGCGTCGAAGCCGCGGGCAGCGTCAACGGCCAGATCGTCGTGGACACCACCGGCCTCGACAACGTGGGTGACGGGACCGCGCTTCGTCTGCTGGTGGACGCGGACGGCGCGTTCACGAACGCCACGGTCGTTGCCGGCACGTTCAGCGCCCCGCGCTTCACGGTCTCCGGTCAAGCCCTCTCCGACGGCCGTTTCTTCACGCTCGGCGCCCTGCCTTCTTTCGCCCAGAACACCGGTGTCAGCCTGCCCAGGACTCTTTACGGATCGGTCGCCTGGGGCGATTACGACAACGACGGGCGGCTGGATTTGCTGATCACGGGAAACAGCGGCGGCACCTTCATCACCCGCATTTACCACAATGACGGCGGTGGCGCCTTCACGCGCGACACCACAGCCGATGCCGGCCTGCCCGGTCTGGTCAATTCCTGCGGCGTCTGGGGCGACTACAACAACGACGGCTGGCTCGATTTTGTCGTGAGCGGCAGCACCGGCGCCCTCCCGTACATCACGCGCCTCTACCGCAACAACGGCGACGGCACGTTTACCTGGGATGTCAACGCCAGCGCCGGACTCTCCGCCGGACTCAAGGCGCGCGCGGCCTGGGGCGATTACAACAACGACGGCCACCTCGATCTGGCGCTGCTGGGCAATGAGAATCCCTGCCGCATCTACCGCAACAACGGCGACGGCACCTTTGCCGAGGATGTTCAGGCCGGCGCCGGCCTGCCCGCCGGTGGCGAGGACGGCTCGGTGGCGTGGGGCGATTACGACAACGACGGCCACCTCGATCTGCTCTTCACGGGCGATGGCGCGCGCATCTACCGCAACGATCCGGCGCCCAACGGTTTGCCGGGCCGCGTCTTCACCGAAGTCGCGGCGGAACTGGATGGAATCAATCGCTCCAGGGCTGCCTGGGGCGACTACGACAACGACGGCCGCCTCGACTGGGTTGTTCAAGGCTATCGCTCAGGAACCCCGAACTTCTCCGGTTTCTATCGCAACGACGGGGGCGGGGGCTTCAGCCTCGACGCCACCGCCTCGGCTGGCGTCATCGCCGCCCGTGACGGCTCGCTCGGCTGGGGCGATTACGACAACGATGGCCGCCTCGACCTGCTTCAAGTCCGCAGCGTGGTCCCTCCTGGGTATTTCCACATCTACCGCAACTGTCCCGACGGCACGTTCACCAACACGGTGACGTCGGCGTCATTCGGGCAGGAAGGCGCCGGCGCGTGGGGCGACTACGACAACGATGGCCGGCTCGATGTCGTCGCGTCCGGCAACACCACCGGCGTTCTCTATCGCAACACCGGGCCGTTGGCCAATACGCTCCCCGTCGCGCCCGCCAACCTGCAAAGCGCCGTGACCAACGGCGCGGTCACCCTGAGCTGGGACGCGGCTTCCGATGCCGAAACCCCCACCAACAGCCTGACGTACAACCTCCGCATCGGCACCGCGCCGGGCGCCTCGGACGTTTTCTCAGCCATGGCCAATCCGACCACCGGCTTCCGCCGCCTGCCGGCCATGGGCAACGTCGGGGGGAACCGTTCCTGGACCCTGCCGTCCCTGCCGCAAGGGCAGACCTACCACTGGTCGGTCCAGGCCGTGGACGGCGCGTGGGCGGGCGGCGCGTGGGCAACCGAAGGCAGCTTCGCCGTGCCAAACCTTCCGGTCGTCACGACCGCGCCAACCATCAACAGTTCCGGCACGACCGCCACGGGAGGCGGCGAAGCGGTTTCCGCCGGCGATTCGCCCGTCACGGCCCGGGGTGTTTGCTGGAACACCGCCGGCGCCCCGACACTCGCCGACAACTACACCACCGACGGCAGCGGCACGGGCAGCTTCGCCAGCGCACTCACCGGCCTCGTGTCGGGACAAGTCTATTATGTCCGCGCCTACGCCACGAGCGCGAGCGGCACAACCTACGGCCCGCAACGGACGTTCATGGCCGGCGCCGTGCCCACGGAGGAGCCGCCGGGTTATGCCCTGAGCTTCAACGGCAGCAATCAGTATGTTTCCGTCGAGTCGTCCGACGATCTGGAATTGACCGACCGCTTCACACTCGAAGTCTGGGTCAAAGCCGCCCGCACCAACGGCCTGCAAGGACTGTTCGCCAAGTCGCAAGCGGACGGAGACGGCGGCTGGTATCTGCGCCTCAACGGCTCGGAAGTGGAATTCGACGGCTTGACCACCACCGGCCTCGGTCTGGAGACCAACGCGTGGTACCACCTGGCCGCTGTCAAGGACGGCGGCGCCCGCGCGCTCTACGTCAACGGCGCGGCCGTCGCCCTCTCCGGCACGACCAATACCCTCACGGTCAACACCTACCCGGTGCGGATCGGCCGCGACTCCTCCACCAACTGTTTCGCGGGCGCGCTGGACGAGGCGCGCATCTGGAACCTCGCCCGCTCGCAGCAGCAGGTGCGCGAGGCCATGCACCTCACGTTCGACGCCCCATTGCCCGGATTGGTCGTCTATTACGACTTCGATCAGTCCTCCGGCACCAACATGCCGGACCGCGCCCAGCGGGCGTTGTGGATGGACAACACGCTGGTCGGGATGACCGGCAACGAGTGGATTCGCTCTACCATCCCGGCCGGCCGCGGCGCGGCCGCCAGCCGGACCGAGGCCGCCGGCCAGATCGTCTTCACCAACATCGGCCTGACCGCCGATTTCACCACCGCCGGCGCCGCCGACCTGACGGCCACCCGCATTGACGAAGGTCCGGGCCGCCCCCGCCTCACGCAGAACCGCGAAACCCTCGCGCCCTGGTGGGTCGTGGACCGTTTCGGTTCGGGCGGGTTCGCCGCCGATCTCACCTTCGTCGTCCGCGCCGGCCTGAGCGCGGCGGACGAGAGCGACCCGTCGCGCGTGGCGCTGTTCCACCGCCCCGCCACTTCCGACGGCGCCTGGACCCAGGTGGCCGTTGCCGCCGCCGTCAACGCCGCCGGCCAGTCGGCCACGTTCACCAACATCTCCGCCTTCGGCCAGTTCACCATCGGCTATGAGGTGTGGACGGAGGCGACGGGTGCCGGCCTGCCGCCGGCCGCCTACGCAGCCACGGCGTGGGGCGACTACAACAACGACGGCCTACTTGACGTGATCATCGCCGGCAACTTCACGAACAACCTCTACCTCGAGCCAGACTGCGAAACGCGGATTTATCGCAACAACGGCGATGGCACCTTCACACGGGACACCGCGGCCGATACCGGCCTGCCCGGCTTCACCGGTGGAGGCGTGGCCTGGGGCGACTACGACAACGATGGCTGGCTCGATTTCGGTATCGCCGGCATCCGTGCCGGCACGGATACCGGGTATTTCCGCGTGTATCACAACAACGGCGACGGCACCTTCACGTGGAACACCAACGCGAACCTCATCCAGACCAAAGGTGCCAAGGCTTTTCTGGGCGGTATCGCCTGGGGGGACTACAACAACGATGGCCGGCTCGACCTCGTGGTCCTGGGGGCATCGTCTGTTCTCAACGGGGACGACGGGCCAAGGATCTACCGCAACGAGGGCAACGGCGTGTTCAACGAGGACACCGTCGCCAGCAGCAACCTGGTGCAAATCTACCGCCTGCAAAGGGGCCAGCCTGCCTGGGGCGATTACAACAACGATGGCCGGCTCGATCTCCTGCTGGTTGGATCCGATGGCAGATCTCCCGGCTACGATCCCTTCTACCGCTACGCCCGGATCTACCGCAACAACAGCGACGGCACGTTCACGCGCGACACCGATGCCGACGACGGCCTGCCGGAGTGGTATTACAGCCATGCGGCCTGGGGCGACTACGACAATGACGGATGGCTCGATTTCGCCCTGATTGGGTATGAGGATTTTGTTGGTAGTCGTGTCCGCATCTATCGCAACAACGGCAACGGCACCTTCACGCAGAACACGGCGGCTGGCCTGCTTGGGGTCAATGGCGGCTCCGTGGCTTGGGGCGATTACAACAATGACGGGCGGCTCGATCTGCTCGTGACCGGCAACAGAAACAGTCTCTCTGGTGATCTCAATCCATCCACCAGGGTTTACCGCAACGACGGCGACGGCGTCTTTACGGACATCGGGGCCGGCTTTGCCGGCTGGTACGGCGGACAGGCGGCCTTTGCCGACTGCGACGGCAACGGCACGCTGGACATCCTGGTCATGGGCAATAACAGCAATGAAGTGCCGGAAACGCATCTTTTCCTCAACCATGCCCCGATCAAGAACACGCCGCCCGCCGCGCCCGCCGGGCTGGCAGCCGCGGTGTCGAACGACACGGTGACGCTGAGCTGGAACGCCGCCGGCGACGCCCAGACGCCCTCCGCCGGCCTCACCCACAACCTGCGCATCGGCACCACCCCCGGCGGCAGCGACGTCTTCACCGGCATGGCCGACACCAACGGCTGGCGTCGCCTCCCCGCCCTCGGCAACGCCAACATGAACCGCGCTTGGACCATGAGCCTCGCCCCCGGTCAGTATTATTGGAGCGTCCAAGCCGTGGATGGCGCCTTCGCCGGCGGCTCGTGGGCCGATGGCGGCAGTTTCCGCGCTTGGAATGCCTTCCTGCTCACCGCCACCGCCGGCGCGAACGGCGCCATCACGCCCTCCGGCAACATCTGGATCGTGCCGGGCGCCTCGACCAACTTCCTCATCACCCCGTCAACCTATTGGCATATCGCCAGCGTGACCACCAACGCCATCCCGGTCGGCGCGGTCTCCGACTTCACGTGGAGCAACGTCACTGCCGACGGCACGATCCACGCCTACTTTGACGCCGATCTCGCCGCCAAAGGCACGCCGCACTGGTGGCTCGCCCAGTTCGGCTGGACCAGCAACTTCGACACGTGGGAAACCGCCGACACCGACGGCGACGGACGAACTGCGGGTGCGGAATACGTTGCCGACACCAACCCGACCAATCCGGCCTCGTATTTCTGCATCACCGCGATCAGCAACGTCCCGCCGTGGACGGTCTATTTCAACTCCTCGGCGAATCGCAACTACACGTTGACCTGCTGCACCAACCTGACCGGCAACGTCTGGACCAACGTCCCCAACGCCGGCCCCCGTCCCGGCATCGGCGGCCCCGATTCCTTCGCCCACACCAACGCCGTGCCCTCAACATTCTATCGCATAAGAGTCCAACTGCCCTGACCGCACGCGTCGGGCGCACCGCAAGTTTTACGCAGGCGGTGTAGCGTGCGCTGTCTCAGCGCATGGGATCGGGTGCTCACCGCATCGGCTGGGGACAGCCGACGCTACACCATCCAAGATCTGCTGTGCACCGCACGCGCTTCAAACACATTGCAACTGTCGGCGTCCTGTGGCACTGTTCTCCCAACTTAGCAGGAGAAATTACGCCATGAGAATTACCCGCCGTGAGTTCATCGCACACACCGCCGTCGTGGCCGCCGCCACGTTGATGACATCCTGCGCGACTGCCGCCACGCGCAAACGCACCGCCACGGATATCGTCGCGCTCGGGAAAACCGGCCTCAAGACCTCCCGACTCGGCCTCGGCACCGGCAGCAACGGCGGACGGGTGCAGTTCGAGCTGGGACAGGAAGCGTTCACCAGACTTGTCCGCTACGCCTACGACAAAGGCATTCGTTACTTCGATTGCGCGCAAGCTTACAAGACCTACCCGTGGATCGGCGACGCGATCAAAGGATTGCCGCGCGAGAAGATTTTCATCCTCTCGAAAATCGGCGGCGCGCCGGAGAAACCATCGGAGGTCATTGACAAGCTGCTGCTGGACTACAAGACTGATTACATTGATTGCCTGCTGGTGCATTGCTCTGTCACCGGCGCGTGGACCGATGAACGGCGGAAATTGATGGATGCGATTGACGAGGCGAAGCAAAAGGGCAAGGTGCGCGCCAAGGGAGTTTCCTGTCATGCGCTTCCGGCGTTGCGCCTCGCGGCGAAAACCGATTGGGTGCAGGTGAATCTTGTCCGCGTCAACCCGCAGGCGGCCCACGTTGACGGCGAATCGCCAAAATGGAACGAGGGCGGCAAGGACATTGCGCCGGTCATGGAATTGATAAGGACGATGCACGCCAACGGTCACGGCATCATCGGCATGAAACTCATTGGCAACGGCGATTTCAAGGACGCCGAGAACCGTGAGAAGTCCATCCGGTTCGCGATGGCACAACCGGAGATTCACGCGGTCACCATCGGCTGCAAGAGTCCCGCCGAGGTGGACGAAGCCATCGCGCGCATCAACAACGCTCTGGCCGCGTGAGATGAAGGCGCGCTGGACGCAGGTTGGATGGATTGCACTGTTGATTAGCACAGCCACACCAACATTCGCCATGCTCAGAGTCGGAGCTTCCAAGACCTGCATCAATCCACCCAACGGCACGCCGCTGGCCGGTTACTACGCCCAGCGTCTCAGTCAAGGCGTGAACGATGACATCTTCGCGAAGGCGCTCGTGTTCGACGACGGGACGACGCGCGTGGCGCTGGTCACGTGCGATTTGATCGGCGTGTCGCGTCACGTGGTCGTGGAAGCGCGCAAACTGATCGAGAAAGAAACCGGCATCCCCGGCGAGTGTGTGATGATTTCAGCCACGCACACCCATACCGGGCCGATATTGGAACAAAAACAACCTGTGGACCAGCTTCGAGGCGGCGCCCATCCGCTTTGCCGCGAATACACTGACGGGCTGCCGTCGCGGATCGCAAAAGCAGTGGCCGATGCCAATACGAAACGCGCCCCCGCGCAACTCTCGTTCGCCCGCGCGACGGAACAACAACTCGCGTTCAATCGCCGGTTCTGGATGAAGGACGGCACGGTTGGCTGGAATCCGGGCAAGCTCAACCCGAACATCGTTCGACCCGCCGGGCCGATTGACCCAGAAGTCGCCGTTCTGTTCGCCGAGAGCGCCGACAAGAAACCGCTGGCGACATTCGTCAATTTCGCCATGCACGCCGACACGACCGGCGGCTCATTTGTCTCGGCGGATTTTCCCGGCGCGCTGTCGCGTTGTCTGGCCGCCGTGAAAGGGCCGGATATGCTGACGCTTTTTGGCAACGGCCCGTGCGGCAATATCAACCACTTCAACGTCGCCTCCGCTGTGCCGCAAACCAGCGTGAACGAGGCAAACCGGCTCGGCACGATCCTCGCCGCTGCCGTGTGCAAGGCGTACATGGAGTTGCAGCCGATCACCAAAACCGTGTTGCGTGCTCGCAGCCAGATCGTCCATCTGCCACTGCCCCCGATCAGCGATGAAGATGTGCGCGCCGCCAAGGCGTCGGAGTCGGAGAAACTTCAGTTTGACGGCGCGAAGTCCTCCGCAACCCGCACAGCCAAAGCAAACACGAAATTCCTCGACCGCGTTCATCTTGTCAAAGTGCTCGATGTCCATGCCCGGCGCGGAGAGCCGCTCGAAGCCGAAGTGCAAGTGTTTGCGCTTGGCGACACATTGGCGTGGGTGGTATTACCGGGAGAGATATTCGTCGAACTCGGACTTGCCATCAAAGCGGCGTCGCCATTCCGCCAGACCCAGGTGGTGGAACTGGCCAACGGCAGCCTCGGTTACATTCCGAACCGCTCTGCCTACACTGAAGGCAACTACGAGCCAGTCAGCGCCCGTTGCGCCGCTGGCTCGGGCGAACAACTGGTGGAAGCCGCAACAAAACTGCTGGCGGAGTTGCACTAACGCGGCGGAGCCGCAACCAAAGCTAGATTGATAACCACGAAGAACACGCTAACTCACGAAAACTGAAAACTCTTTTTGTATTCCGTGTCCCTCCGTGGTGATCATCCGCGTTTTTGCTTCCGTTTGGCCCCGTATTTGGCCGGGGTCTCAGCGACCTCGGCAGCCGGTGAGCCGAGAGTTGGAAATGCAGCCACGGGAAGGTTGAGCCGACGGGCGATCTCACCGCCCTGTTTCAGGATGTATTCCAGCGCCTCTGCGGTCGAGAGGTGCTGGGTGTCCTGATACACCGCGTCCTTCCACTGCCAGACTTCACGCTGGGCACGGGAAACATTATTGCCGTCAGTTTTCATCTTCATCTTCCACCTCCAGTGGCGACAACAACCGTAACGGATGCCAGTAGCCTTCGTTCTGATTGACCGCCATGAACCGCGCTTCGCGGCGCACGTTCGCCAAGTGTTTGAAGTTCCACGACAGTAATATATCCAACCCAAAGACCGTTGCATAGGCTACATGGAAGGCATCATCGCGTTTCGTGGCTGGAACGATTCGCTGCGCCACATACAGATCAGCCAATCGCTCGATTTCCACGCGACGGTCCGATGGCAATACGGCAATGGGTTGTTGGCGCAGTACCGTTTCCAATTTCTGCCGGTGTTCATGGTTTGGATTGCGGGCGATTTCCACAAGAACCACTTCCGAGATAAACAGATCATAGTGCTGCGAGTGGTTCTCGAAAAACTCAACCGTTACCTTCTGAAAATCAGGCGCGTCATCGGCGAACAGGAAATTGATCACAGAAGTGTCGAGATAGATACGGGGTTTTCTCATGGCTGGCAATCGAAGTCGTGCAAATTAGTCTTGGTTTGTTGACTCAGCAGTTCCCAAGTCTCCTTCATTGGCGCGGAGAATAACCCCGGCAAGCAGTTGGGTGCAAGCACTGTGTGACGATTGTGTACAGTTGGGAGCTTTGGGAAGGAACGCCGCCGTCTCGGCGGTTTCAGGTCAGACTCCGACCGCCGGGACGGCGGCGTTCCACTCGTTGCCCAACACTTGTAACTGTGTACATTCTACCGCTGAGCAGGCTTGCGGCACAGTGAAGCTATCGGTACACTGACGCATTGTGAAACACTTCCTCGTTGCACTGTTGGGCTCCGTTAGCTTTTCGATGTGCGCGGCTTCGTATCCTGACCGGTTCGTCTGGATCTTCGGTTGGAATCTCGGCAAGGACCGCGATGTCGCTGAGATCACACAAGTGCTCGACACCAGCGCGCAACATGGCATCAACGGCGCGATGGTGTCGTTCAGCCTCGACTCACTCTGCAAGAAGAAGCCTGACTACTTCCGAAGGCTCGACGCCGTGAAACAGGCTTGTGCCGGCAACAAGATGGAGATTATTCCAGCAGTCTTCGGCGTCGGCTACGGCGGCACGGCGCTCGCGCACGACCGTAATCTTGCCGAGGGTCTGCCTGTCGTGGATGCGCCGTTCGTTGTGAAAGGCGGCGAGATGCAGTTTGTGCCCGACGATTCCGTGCAGATCGTCAATGGCGGCTTCGAGGAGTTCACCAAGAACAAACTCAAAGGCTACAAATTCCATGACCAGCCCGGCGAAGTCAGTTTCGTTGATACGCAGATCAAGCACAGCGGCGCGGCGTCGTTGCATCTGGAGAATTTCACTGCAAATCCACACGGCCACGGTCGCGTCATGCAGGAGGTCCACGTCGCGCCGCGTCGTTGCTACCGTGTCAGTCTTTGGGTCAAGACGGAGAACCTTGAGCCGACCGGCGGATTCCAGATTGCGCTGTACGCTGGGAAACGAAATCTTGCGCCGCGCAAGTTCAAGCTGCCGGCCACCGGCGATTGGCAGGAACTTACCATGATTTTCAACAGCCTCGGCTTTCAGGACATCCGTATCTACGCCGGTATGTGGGGCGGCAAGGCCGGCAAACTCTGGCTCGATGACTGGAGCATCGAAGAAGTCGGCCCGGTCAACGTCCTCCACCGGCCCGGCACACCGATGACCGTACGCAGCGATGACGGTGTGACCACTTATACTGAAGGCAAGGATTACACGCAGTCTCTGAAGCTCCTGCCCGGCAGCCGGATCAAAGATGGACAGCGGTTGCGCGTGAGCTGGTATCACCGGATGGTGATTCACGAGAGTCAGGTCACCGCCTGCATGGGCGAGCCGGCGTTGTATGAAATCTTCGACCACGAAGCGAAACTGCTGGCCGAACACTTGCATCCGAAGAAGGTGATGCTGAACATGGACGAGATTCGCATGGGCGGCACGTGTCAGGCGTGTCGTGGCCGGAACATGGGCGAGTTGCTCGGTGAGTGCATCACCAAACAAGTCGCCGCGCTTCGCCGGCACATGCCGGGCGTTGAGGTTTATATCTGGAGCGACATGCTTGATCCGAATCACAACGCTCACGGCGATTACTATCTGGTCGAAGGCGACTTCACCGGCTCTTGGCGGCACGTTCCCAAAGACATCATCATCGCCGTTTGGGGCGGCAAACCGCGCGAGAAGAGCATGCAGTTTTTTGCTGAACAGGGATTCCGCACGCTCGTTGCGTGCTACTACGACGCCGACAATCTCGACAGCGTCAAAGGCTGGCTTGACCTCGCACGTCAGACGAAGAACGTCCGCGGCTTCATGTACACGCCGTGGCGGAAGAAATACGAGTTGCTGCCCGGCTTCGGTGATTTACTGCGCGACAAACGTTGATCTGCGGTGTTTCATATCGCATGAAACATCTCCTCCTCTTGCTGCTGAGCGCATCTGCTATTTGTGCCGCTCATGGCAAGCCGAACCCGCCGCAACGGGCAAATATCGTTTTTGTCCTCGCGGACGATTACGGCATCAACGTCACGGGCTGCTACGGCTCGGACCGGTTCAAAGGCAAGACGCCAAACATTGACGCGCTGGCCGCATCGGGACTGCGCTTCGAGCAATGTTATTCGATGCCCACGTGCAATCCGTCGCGTTGCGTGTTGATGACCGGACGCTACACCTTTCGCTACGGCAACAAACCGTCATTCAAAACTGAACATTCCGTGGCGAAGCTGCTCAAACAGGCAGGCTACGCCACCGGCATGGCCGGCAAATGGCGGCAGATGGCCGACACGCCCGGCGACTGGGGCTTCGATGAATACCTCACTGATCCCGAAGCCAGCGGTTACTATTGGGAGAAGACTTATACGAAGAATGGTCAGTCCGTGAAGACCGACCAGCCCGTCTATTGTCCCGACGTCTGTCTGGAATTCGCCTTGGAGTTCTTCAAGCAGCATCGCGACCAGCCGTTCTTTTTCTATTATCCCACCCACCTCGTCCACAACAAGATCGTGTGCACGCCGGACAGCAAACCGGACACGACGGACCCCATCGCGCTGTACGACGACAACGTGGCGTATCTCGACAAGCAAGTCGGACAGTTGGTCGCCGCGCTCGATTCGCTCGGCCTGCGCGAGCGGACGGTCATCGTTTTCGCCGGCGACAACGGCACGTCCAACAAGCACGCCGGAAAACAACTGACTATCGGTGGGCGCGAAGTCGTTGGCGAGAAAACCACGATGCTTGAAGGTGGCAGCCGTGTCCCGCTCATCGTGGGTTGGAAAGGCACGGTTGCGGGAGGGCGGATACTGAAAGACCTCGTGGATTTCAGCGACATGCTGCCGACCTTTGCTGACCTTGCCGTCGCGAAGTTGCCGGAGGGAGTGAAGATTGACGGCCACAGCTTCGCCCCGCAGTTACGCGGCGAGAAGGGGCACCCGCGCGAGTGGGTCTATGTGCAACACAATACCGCGCCCGAATGGTATGTCCGCGACCAAGGCTTCAAGCTCACCCACGACGGCAAACTCTTCGATATGTCGGACGCGCCGTTTATCGAGAAGCCGTCCACCGACGACGCCGCGCGCCAACGGTTGCAGGCTGTTCTCGACGAACTCAAGCCCACCGCCAGCACCCAAGTCCAAACCGGCGAAAAGAAACAATCGAAGAAAGAACGCAAACGCGCAAAGAAAAACCAGACGGAGGAATAACTCACATGAAACATCTACTGACGATCTTATTGATGGCTGCATCCATTGTTTGCAGTGCAGCGGACAAACCAAACATCGTCTTCATCCTCGCCGACGATCTTGGCTTGGATGGCCTGAGTTGTTACGGCGGCGAACACATCAAGACGCCAAATCTCGACGCACTGGCTGCGAATGGGATGCGGTTTTCGAGCTGCTACGCGAACCCATTGTGCGGGCCGTCGCGGTGCACGTTGATGACGGGCCGCTACGTTTTCCGCACCGGCGGGCGCACAAACCAGAGCGCCGGCCGTCCTTCGCCGAAGGACGAAGTGTGCATCGCCAACGTCATGAAGCAAGCCGGCTACGCCACCTGTCAGGTCGGCAAATGGCGGCAGATGGGCGCCACGCCGGCGGATTGGGGATTCGACGAATACGTGACCGACCCGACCGCAGGCGGCTGGTATTGGCAGAAGAGCTATTTCAAGAACGGGAAGGATGTCAAACTCGACAAGGAGATCTATTACGAAGACATGATCTTCGATTACGCAGTGGACTTCATCAAGCGCCACAAGGATAAACCGTTCTTCCTCTATTATCCGATGCATCTGATTCACGGCCCGATCCTCCGCACGCCCGACAGCAAACCCGGCACGACAGATTACTACAACGACAACATCGCCTACATGGACAAACAAGTTGGGCGCTTGGTAGCGGAACTGGAGAGGTTGAAACTCCGGGAGAACACCTTGATCCTCTTCGCCGGCGACAATGGCACCGCGCGCTTTGGCGCGGACACGTCAACGCTCAATGGACGGAAGATCAACGGCCAGAAAGGCACGATGCTGGAAGGCGGCAGCCGTGTGCCGCTCATCGCCAACTGGCCCGGCACGACGCCCAGAGGCAAACTCAACCATGACCTGATTGATTTCACCGACATGTTCGCAACGTTTGCTGAACTCGGCGGCGCGAAGCTTCCGGAAGGCGTGAAGATTGACAGCCACAGTTTCGCCGCGCAACTACGAGGCGAGAAAGGCGCACCGCGCGAGTGGTGTTTCGTGCAATTGGGCAACCACTGGTACGCGCGCAACGCCCGTTGGAAACTCACCGAGAGCGGCGCACTGTTCGACCTGAAGGACGCTCCGTTCGTGGAGACACCAGTCCCTGCTGACACCAAGGACGCCGACGCCATCGCCGGTCGCAAACATTTGCAGGCCGTCCTCGATGAACTCAAACCCACCGGGGACCCCAACGACAAGGGCAAGGCGGATCGTCCGCGCAAAAAACGCAAAGCTGGAAAACTATGAAACAGATTCTCCTTGGCACACTGTTGTTCGCTGCTGTGGCCGGCTTCGGCGCTGAAGCCAACAAGCCAAATATCCTGTACATCCTTGCCGACGACATGGGTTACGCCGACGCCGGGTTCAATGGCTGCAAGGACATCAAGACGCCGAACCTCGATGAGCTTGCCCGTGCCGGCACGATCTTGAAATCGTTTTATGTCCAGCCGGTCTGTTCGCCGACGCGCGCGTCGTTGATGACGGGCCGCTACGTTGCGCACACCGGCGTCTATACCATCGTGCGCCCCAACGCGCCGTGGGGGCTGCCATTGGCGGAACGGACGCTGGCACAAGCGTTGCGGGACGCTGGATACGCGACCGCCATCGTCGGCAAATGGCACCTTGGCGAGTTTCAGGAAACTTACCGGCCGACGCGACGCGGCTTCGATCATCAGTATGGACAGTGGTTTGGCGCGATTGATTACTTCACGCACATGCGCGACCAACAGCTTGATTGGCACCGCGACGACCAGCCGTGCAAGGACGAAGGCTATTCCACGCGCCTGATCGCCAAGGACGCTTGTCGCTGGATTCGCGAGGTGCCGGCGAGCAAACCGTTGTTTCTGTATCTGCCGTTCAACGCCGTCCACGGTCCGTATCAAGTGCCGGACGAATATCTCAAACCCTACGCTAATCTGACAGGCCAGCGTCGCACTTACGCCGGCATGGTCGCGGCGATGGACGAAGCCATCGGACAGGTCGTGGCTGCGTTGAAAGAGAAAGGGATTCTCGACAACACACTCATCGCATTCTCCAGTGACAACGGCGGCCCCAGCCCCGGTAGAATCACTGACAACGGCCCGTTGCGCGCCGGTAAAGGAACGATTTACGAGGGCGGCATCCGCGTCAGCGCGTTCGCCTCGTGGCCCGGCCACATCCCCGGGGGCAAGGTGGTTGACGAACCATTACACGCCGTGGACTGGTACCCGACGCTCGTGAAACTCGCCGGCGGTTCGCTCGAACAGAAGTTACCGCTCGATGGCCTCGACATCTGGCCGGTGCTGACGCAAGGCGCGAAGTCGCCGCATGACGCCTTGTTACTGTGTGGCACACGCCCGGAAGAAGTGGCGTTGCGCATGGGGGACTGGAAACTGGTGCGTCACGCGAAGACGGACGAACTCTACAATCTCGCCGCCGATCTTGGTGAGACGAAGAACCTCGCCGACCAGCAGCCTGACAAGCTCAAGGAGCTTTGCGCCAAACTCGACGCGCTGATGAAGACCGCCGTCCCAAGCCCGAAGGCTGCCGACGAAGCGAAACCCAAAGGCAAGAAGCGAAAGCAAGGTTGATGGTTACATCAACGCGGTGCTGAAGTAACGCTCCGCGCGGTCAGGCAACACCGTGGCGATGTTGCCGGGGATGCGCTTGGCCAGTTGACGCGCTGCCCAGACGTTGGCGCCGGAGGAAATGCCCACGAGCAAACCGAAATCGCGTCCGAGTTGACGCGTCGTTTCAATGGCGTCTTCGTCGGTGACCTCGACAACCTCCTGCACGAGTTTCACGTCGAGCACCGCCGGGATGAAGCCGTCGCCGATCCCCTGAATCTGGTGCAGGCCCGGTTCATGGCCGAGCAGCGCCGCCACGTTCTTCGGCTCGACGGCCACGATGCGCGCGTCCGGCTTGTGATCGGCGAGAAACTTGCCGATACCCTGCAATGTGCCGCCGCTGCCGACGCCAGCG
>CAZNOK010000020.1:27776-35534 GCA_964574605.1 uncultured Verrucomicrobiota bacterium | reverse complement strand
GAAAAGGAGGGAGCGACGTGCGTGGCGGATCATAGGTTTTTCAGAAGCGGAGCAAGCTCATCGAGGACCTGACGGACTCGCTTGCGCTCAGGTTCGCGGAAACGCTGGAACGGCTCGGCCATGAAGTCGTCGCAAACACCGGAGAGCGCAAGAGCGCCCTTGATGCCTTTGATGATAGCGGAACTGTGTCTGCCAATGCGATAAAGCCCCTCGCTCACGCGCATAACGAGCGCGTGCAGTTCGCGGACACGCGTGATGTCGCCGGCTTTCGCCGCCTCGAAGAGCTTCACGTAGAGCATGGGGAAAAGGTTCGCGCCGCCGTTCACACCGCCGTGCGCGCCGGCGAGCACCGCATCGGAAAGCATCTCCTCCGGACCGACGAGCACGGGCCAGTCGGGCCGATGCGGCAGCAAAGCGAGGATGCGATGCAGGTAAATCATGCTGCACGAACTGTCCTTGAGACCGATGATGCGAGGCTCGTCCATCGCGCGGCGCACGGTCTCCGGTTCCATGGCGACCTTCGTGAGCGCCGGCATGTTGTAGAGGAAGAGTGGCAGCGGCAGTTCCGGCACGAGATGGTCGAGGTATTCCTGCAACTCCGGCTGGCCTTCGGGCAGGTAATACGGCGGCGCGACCACGAGCGAGTCGGCACCCGCGTCGGCGGACCAGCGCCCGACGTTCAGCGATTCCTGAAATGCCGTGTCGGTGATACCCACGAGCACGGGCACGCGGCCTTTCACCTGACGGCAGGTGCGCTCGATGAGTTCTTTCCGCAACCGGTAGCTCAGGCTCGGCCCTTCCCCCGTCGTGCCGAGGATAAACAACCCGCTCACACCACCGGCGAGGATATGCTCGATGAGCCGTTCGAGACCCGGCACGTCGAGTTCGTCACGCCCACGCAAGGGCGTGACCATCGGCGGAACAATACCAGTCAGTGGAGTTTTCATAGGGTTCTCAGTAAACAAGCGAACGGAAGTTTTTCACGCGGTGAAACGTGATCAGGTTGCCGTCGTGGGCGGACTTGGCGCGCGCGTCGCCGCTGCGCGAAAGAACGACGAGATCGTCGCCGTCAATCGCCATGCTCGCATAATGGCGCGACTCCTTGGGCGATTTGCCCATCGCAACGATGCCGGCGAAGCACCAATCAATCATGTTCCGGGAGAAATGGAGTTGGAGCCGGTGACGTTCGTTGTTTGGCAAATTGAAGCGTTCGTCGGGCAGACGATCCGCGCGCGTCATCGAGTCAGTGGCTTGCGAACTGAGGAGCCAGAACAATTTCGTCGGTTCATCGTAAAGAACGTGGAACCGCATCTGACCACCGGGACACGGCACAAACAGCACCTTCTTGCCGGAGGGCACCGTCTCCAGCGTCGTGGTCATCGAGCCGTCGTCGTGCTCGACTACTTTCGCAACGGCGGCGTAGCCCGTGCCGCCGGTGTGAGCGCGCGCCCAGAGGTGAAACGTCTTGCCTTTCGGGTCGAACCAAATGTGGTCAGGGTCTTTGAACTGCACTACGTTGGTTTCCAGCCAGCCGATCGGCGCGTTGTTGCGGCGTGGCGCAGGCAATGAACCTTTCGGGTAAGTTGACGGAAAGAACGGCACGCCAAAGAAATTAATCGCCGGGTCTTTTTCGATATTCGGGATTGTGTTACGGAATGAAAGTTCGGAGGCAAACGTCCAGTTCTCGCGCTTGGTAAGGTCCGCGCCGAGTTTGCCGCGCATCAACACCGGTGCCATTTCGCCAACCGGCCAACTCTTGATGTCGTTGGTCACGCGATGTTCCATGACAAGATGGACGCAGCCGTTGGCGTAGTGGACGTTGCAGGCCGACTGGTGCCAATACTCTCCGTTGGTGAGTTTGGCGGGCGCCGTCCATGTGATGCCGGCGTCGTCGGAGCGAATCACCGTGAGATCGCGTGCCTGACCCAGCACGTAGAGCGACTTGCCCGCAACGAACGGACGGGCGTGTAGGAACGGGAAATCCGTCCGATGCGTCCACGTCTTCCCGTGATCATCGGAAGTGAAGACCTTGCCGTTGGGTTCGCCCTTCTTCAATCCCGGGCCGCTGCGATCCATCGTGGCGACGAGCCGTCCGCTTTCGAGCCGAGCAATTCCCGGCGTGTAACAGTAGATGCGCGCCGGGTCTGGCGACTCACAAACAACGACGTGCTCTTGCGCGAGCAGGTGGACTGCTGCAGCGCACGTCTGGCTTGCGGCAACAAAACACCCGAACGAAACAAGAAGCAACGTTGTAGCCATTGCGCCTTGTCGCCGCGTTTTTTGGCACGCTGGCACCGCGGCGTGGCTCCAAAGCCGGATCAACGCTGCGGGGTGCAATTCAAACCTTTGGGTTGGAGCGCCGCCGTCCCGGCGGCTTCGGGTTGGGCTACGACCGCCGAGACGGCGGCGCTCCATTCGTTGCCCAACATAACTTGCCATTTGGCTGTTACACCTGTTACACGGAAATGGTTTTCTCGCTGATGGACTCATCGCTTGACCTCCAGGGCGCAGCGATACAAAGTTTCATTGTGGCCAGTGAAGCAATTCGTTTCGGACGTTCTGCCCAAGGTCGAAAGACACGCGGTGTGCTTCATGGCCGTGCCTCCTGATACAGCGGGACGGAATCCGCCATCGTGAGTTTTCGGAAGTTTGAGATGCGATGGAAGGTTAGGTAGTTGGCGTCATGTGCATTGCGGGCGCCGCCTAGGCCGTCGTCGTAGGCTGTGCGGCACGCCGCGATGATGTCGTCGCTGTCGAAAAGCCAGTCCACGTATTGGAAGCCGTGTTTCTTGACCTCCGGGTGGTAGAGCAGAATGCAGCGCACCGTCCAATTCGCGAGGTCGGGCGAACAGGTCAACGCCAGCGTATTGCGGATGCTGCCGGGATTGTTCGCGCGGTGCCGCTCATGCACGATGCTGGCCAACGACCAGTAGAGTTTGGTTTGCGGGTCGAAGCGGATGGTGAATTTCTTTGCGCCACCGGGGGAATTCACAAAACCGGTCGCGGGATCGAATGACATCTTCTTTCCATCGGCGCTGACACGGACAATGGCAGCTTTCTCGTCTGGTGATTTCGTTTGGACGCGCAGGATATCCACCAACTCGCCGGTCGGCGTGACCACGGCGTTGCCTTCGAGCCATGCACCCATGTCGCCGCCGTTCCACAAGCGACTACTCGGCAACGGTTCGGCGAGCGTCCAACTCGCCGTATTCAGCAGGTCGGCGTCCACCGGCGCCGACAACATGCTGGCGCGGTAGTTGATGCCCCACGCGATGGGCGGATGCCGCCACTCGAACCCGCGCCAGAGACGTCCGTTGTGCTCAAGAACCGGCATCGGCGCGCAGTGATACTCGCCGTTGTCGCGCAACACCGACGGCGCAGACCACGTTGTACCGCCATCGGTGGAGCGGCGAATTAGGATATTGCCGTGATGACGGTCTGTGCCGAGCAAATACAACACGCCGCGATGCACAAAGAGCTTGGACCAGAACGCGCCTTGGACTTCCGACACTTTCTTCCAAGTCTTACCGCGGTCGGCGGAGCGAAACACGGCGCTGAGTGCGCTTTTGTGCTCGGTGGACTTTGGGCCGAAATGATCGTGCGAGGCGACATAATCGCCATTCGGCAAGACCGCAATGCTCGGCGAACCGATATAGACACCGATGGAGGCCGGGATGTGGTCAACGACCACACCGGGCACTGTAGCTGGCGGCGGCCCGGCGACCGCGACGAGCGTCAACGCCATGAAGCTGAAAAGGATTCTCATGCCGACAACTTGCCAGAATCGTGCAATTCTGTCTTTCACAATCGTCGCCAAGACAATATTCTACATTCGACATGAACCGCCTGCCGACACGTCAAGCTGAGCAACGGGTGTATGGCCGCGACATCGGTCTGCCGTTGGTGCATTCGATCGGCGCCATCCGCAGCCACAGCGCCGCCCGACTCATCTGGCACGCGCACCAGCGGTTTGAACTGCTTTGTGTGCTCGACGGCGCAACGGCCTACGAACTTCGTGATGGAAACACTATCGAGTTGACCGGTGGCCAATTCGTCGTGTTGCCGCCCCGCGCCGTTCATCGCGGACTGCACAACGTGCGAATGCCGGCGAAGTTATGCGGTGTTATCTTCGATCCGCGTCCATCCGCTGCTCGTCACACGCCGTTCACCCGGAGTGACCTGCGATGGATAGCCAGACATTTCCAGACTCATTCCTTGACCGTTTGCCGCATCGGCGGCGAATTACAACGGCTCGTGACGGCACTGAACCAACAAATCGCGCAATTCGATGAACGCACTGAGGAAGCCGCACTCTCGTCATTACGGCTGTTGGTGTGCGCTGTTATTCTGGAAGCTGCGCGTCAATTGACGACGGCCAAAACGCCACCGTCACAGGATGCCGTGGCTGTGGCAACTTCTTATCTCCAAGAACACTTTCACGAGCCGGTGATGATGAATGACTTGGCGCATCGCGCCGGTTGCAGTCGGGCGCGGCTCTTTGCCCTTTTCAAGCAACAGACTGGGCTGACACCCAACGATTACCTGCTGCGGCTGCGCGTGGACAAAGCGCGCCAACTGCTGACGACCACATCGCGATCCGTCACCGAGATTGCCTTCGAGGTGGGGTTCGCCTCCAGCCAGTATTTCAGCCGCGTTTTCCGCAAGTACACCGGTCAAATGCCCAGCGAGTATCGCCACCGTCACAAAGTCTTGCTCTCGCCGCGTTTCAACGTCAACGCGGTGACGCGATCACCATAGCGAACTTTGCACGATGTTCCGGAAATGTTCCGGATGGTTACACCTTCCAATCTTCCCCCCTTCCATTTCATCTCCACCTCGAACCCGCCGCGCGCACGAAGTCCCTTGACGCTTCCGCTCGGCCACGCCTTCGGCAACGCGGGTAACAACTCGATTTCACCGGCGTGCGATTGCAGCAACATCTCGCAAACGCCAGCAGTGTAGCCGAAGTTGCCGTCAATCTGGAACGGCGGATGGGCGTCGAACAGGTTCGGATAGAGGCCACCGCCGTGGCGTTTCACGCGCGGGTCGCCAACCAAGTGCAGCAGGTTGCGGGTGAGTTTGTAGGCGCGGTCGCCGTCGTGGAGACGCGCCCAGAGATTGATCTTCCATGCGGTGCTCCAACCGGTGCTGACGTCGCCGCGGGCATTGAGCGAGACTTTGGCGGCCTCAGCCAACGATGGCGTGGTGCGCACGGTGATCTGTCGGCCGGGATGAACCGCCACGAGATGCGACAGGTGCCGGTGCGTGTCCTTCGGGTCGTCGCGGTCCACCATCCATTCCTGAAGCTGGCCCCACTTGCCGATTTGCGGGCCGAGCAATTTGTCGCGCTTCGCGGCGATGATGTCGCGGAAGTCGCGGTCGGCGCCGAGCGCGTCGGCGGCCTCGACGGTGTTGTTGAAGAGGTCCCAGATGAGTTGCTGGTCGTGCGAGACGCCATCCTCGCGCGGGCCATGCTCCGGCGAGTAACCGTTGGGCGCGACCAGTCTGCCATCGGGCAACGGTTTGAGCCGGTCGAGCCAGAATTCGCACACTTCTTTCATCATCGGATACGCAAGTGTGCGGAGGTAATTCTTGTCGCCGGTGAAGGCGTAGTGGTCCCAGATGTTCTGCATGCACCACGCGCTGCCGGACTCGACCCATTGCCACGTCGAGCCACCAAAGATGCCGTTCTCAGCACGCATCGTCCAGCCGCGCGTCTGGAACGCTTCCTTCGTCGCCGCCTTGCGGACTTCGCGGATGGAATTCAGCCAATTAGCGTACGGAAGAAAACACTCGCTGAGATTGGCTTGATCGGCCAACCAGTAATTCATCTGGATATTGACATCGGTGTGGTAATCGCTGCGCCACGGCGGAGCGATTGAACTGTTCCACACTCCCTGCAAATTGGCCGGCAAGACGTCGCGCGATGAGGCGATCAGTAGGTAGCGCCCGTATTGGAAGACCAACGTTTCGAGTCCGAGGTCTGTTTCACCTTGGGAACATTTCAAGAGCCGTTCGTCGGTCGGGAGTCTGCTGGCTGAGCCTCCGAGGTCGAGCGTCACTCGATTGAACAACTTCTGGTAATCGGCGACGTGCGCTGCGAGTAGTCGCTGACACGGAACCGCAGATGCCGCCTTGAGTTGTGCCGCGATGCGGGCGTGTGGATGCTCGCGGCGCCAACCTTTGGTGCGGTCTTGAACGAAGTCCGTGCCGGCATTGATCAGAATGGTGAGAGCGTTCGCGCCTTTGAAGGTGAGCTTGCCGTCAACGACTTCGAGCGCGCCGCCGTCGTTGAGGACTAGGACTTGCGCCTCGTATTGCAGCGCAATCGCGTAGGGCTTCGGTGGCGATTCGCGTTTGGCGGAACCTTGCTTGTACATGTAACCTTGCAGCGACCCCGACGACGTGAGCTTGTTCTTCTCCGTCGTGATCTTGCCTTCGTGCATGTCGGTCAACGCAACCTCACCGGTGTAAGCGCCCGGTTTGTCGGCGGTGAAATGGAACACCATCACGTTGGCCGGATGACTGGCGAAATACTCGCGTCGGTAACGCACGCCGCCGCTGGTGTAAGTCACAGTGTGGACCGCCCGGCTGATATCAAGTTCGCGACAGTAATTGGTGGCATCGGCGTGAGCCAGTTTCACCTGAACGTCGCCGAACGCTTGATACGCACCGGTATCGGTCTCGTCGCCGATCCAAAGAGTGGACTCGTTGAATTGGATGCGCTCATTCTGAATCCCGCCGAAGCACATCGCGCCGAGTCGTCCGTTGCCAATCGGCAGCGCCTCCTTCTCCCAATTCGTCGCCGGTTTGTCGTACCAGAGCGTGAGATCGGACGCGACGCATCGCGCGGTCATCAGCAGGATCAAAGCAATCAGTTTCATTATTGTTAACGCTTCTCTGCCGTCAACACTCGCACAGGGCCGAGGAGGCCGGCGGGCAAGAGCGGCGCGTTTTTGTTGATGGCCTTCGTGGCGATGAACGTCAGGCGTTTGTCTTCGGGTAGATCGCGGTCGCCGACGAGCCGGTTGTTCCATGGGTTCACGATGTCCACTTCCAGTTTGTTGGCACCGGGGCGGACAGCGGCGGTAATCTCGATGCGCCACGGGGCGATCCAGAGCGTGCCAAGTTCCCTGCCGTTGAGACGGATGATGGCAACATTGCGCACGTCGCCGAGGTCGAGGAAAGTCCGATGACTGGGGACTGAAGACTGAAGACTGAAGACTTTTCGGTAGGTTGCTTTGCTGGAGTAGTGGCGGATGCCGGGTTCGGGATGTTGTGCCCAGTCTTGCAGTTTCTCGAAGGAAACGGCGGCAGGGCCGCCCCATTTCGGATCGAATGACACGCTCCACGGGCCGGTGATTTCGAGCGGACTAGGAGTGGATGGGGCTTCCAGTTTTCGCGTCGAGCCGTCGGCAAGTTTCAATTCGTAGGAGCCGGGCTGCCAGACGCGGGTTTCGGCGCGCGTCAGTTCGATGGCCGCGATTGAGCCGGTTGCGCCGGGGCTTGGCGAGGATTTCATCAACGAGACAACCTCCGCTGCACTGAGGGTGCGGGAGATTATCTCGATGCCACCGAGCGAGCCGCGGAACTGCGCGCCGGCAGTCGCACCGGGATGGACAGTGTAGCGGCTTGTCAAGCCTTCGCGGGCAAGGACGCCGTTGAGGTAAAGGCTGGGCCGTCCGTTCTGATAGACAACGGCAACATGCGTCCAACCGGTAATCGGCGTGGCGTGGACGAGTAACGGCGAGAAATACG
>CAZNOK010000020.1:0-27676 GCA_964574605.1 uncultured Verrucomicrobiota bacterium | reverse complement strand
ACATGCGTCCAACCGGTAATCGGCGTGGCGTGGACGAGTAACGGCGAGAAATACGCAGCGCTGTGTTCGATGACGGCGACGCCGTTGCGTCCGACGGTGACGCCGCAGCCGGCATGGACGTTGCCCGGCCCAAACGATTCGCCATGCGTCGGAACGACAACCTCGTTGCGTTTCTCCGTAAGCCCGTGGATGCCTTGGTTGGCCTCGGGCAACAGCGTGGTGGTGTCGGATGGATTGACCCAGCAGGCGACGGTGAAGTTGTGGGCGGGCGGTGTTGTTTGCAACGGTGCGGGACGCGGGGCGGAGGTATCGAGCAGCAGCTCCCGATTACGGGTGACTGCGACAACACGGTCGGCAGCAGCCGACTGTCGGAACACAACGAAGACGGAACCGTTCGGGCCGAGTTGGATCGGCAACCGTGTCTCGCCACCGGCGGCGTCATAGACGAGCGGTTGCTCGATGCGGCCGGTGTCAGGCCACCACAATTCGGGGGCCTTGGCGCCGACGCGGAACGCAACGGTGGCGCTGACCGGCGACGGTTTCGGATTGGCGACGAAGTAGATGTCGGCGCCATCGGTTCGCCGGTGGGTGAACCGCAGCGGGACGCTGCTGGTGAAGTCGGGCGGGATGTTGAGTTGCGTTTCCGTGCGCAGCCCGGTGGCGAGTTGCCGGACTTCGTCGTCGCAGCGCGGGTAGTTCTTCATGCTGGGCGAACGGGACGGGAGCGGGCCGACAACGGTTGCGCCGCTCTGGATGAGCGCGCGGATTTTGCGGAGCAGTTCGGGACGCATCGTGGTTTGTTCCGGCAACACGAGGGCCCGGTAGGTTGTGCCGTGCGGCAGTTTCAACAGCCCGCCTTGGACAACGAGTTTCTTCTCGATGACATCGGCGTTGATGTAGTCGAAATCGCAGCCCGGCGGCAAATCGGGTTTGCGGATGCCGGTCATTTTCGGCGCGTCTTCGCCGATGAAATAGGCGACATCAGCGACGCGCGTGCCCTGTTGCAACAGCCAGCAGCACCGGCGGAGGTAGTCCACCCAAGCCCGGCTTTGTTCGAACCAAGTGTTGTGGCGGTTGAACTCGGTGCCAAACCACGCGTTGATGCCGGGGCGTTTGTCTTCCCACGGTTGGTGGATATAGACGTGAAGCACGAAATGGTTGATCCCTTCGCAGAACGCCCAGTCGCCGCGCGCCTTCAGCGCAGAAGGCGCGTTCTGGAACTGCGGGCCGCCGGTGAATGCCTCGGCGGACACGAACGGTTTGTCGTAGATGTTGGCGCAGGAGGAAGCGGCTCGGCACTCGATGGAGCCGAGGTCGCCTCCAACCCAAAACTCGCCGCCGATGAGGTCTGATTCGCTGCCGTACTTGAGGAACTCGCTGGGGAAACCCCAGTGGCCGTAGTTCTCCAGCCACAACTGCAGGCCATTTTTCCGGCACTGTTCCCGCAGGCCGCCGACGTACTCGGTCGCCACGCGGTCGGCCACGAGCCGGCGCAGGTCCCACAGGAATCGCTCCGATTGGTCGGTGCTGCCGACAATCCGCCCCGTCAATACCGGCAACCACGAGCGCGATTCGTAGTTGTAGGTTTGTCGGAACACTTCGGCAAAATCATCCGTCCAGTTCTCCGATCCCATCTCGTAGCTGTCAGCCACAACGTGCTTGAACGCCCGGCGCTTCGGCGGTTGCATCCGCTTGAGCAACTGGCCGATGTACGCGTTGAAATGCGCGCGCGCCGCCGCGCGGTTCATCTTGTCCACTTCGAGGCCCATGCCCTCGTTCGAAGCGGGGGCGTTCTTCATGCCCGTCGGCGTCATGCCGGTGCGGAGGATGATCCAGTCGCCGCCGGGCACGTCCCAACGCAGCGCGCCATCGCGGGAAAAATTCCTGGTGAGATCGCGCACGCTGCCGGCGGGCACGGCAAGCGACGCGGCGTCCGGCTCGGCCGGGGTCGGCCAGAGATAGGTGTCCCACATCGGCAACGGCGTCGGGTGCATCTTGGCAAGCTGTTTCTCGATGTATGATTCGAGTCGGGCTGCGCCGGAGATGCCGATCTCCGTGAGCGATCCGCCCCGGCAGTTGGTGAACACGAGGCGAAACTGTTTTGCCGTCACTGGCGCGAACGAAACCGTTACCGGGCCGCGTGGCAGAAAGCCGACGCCAATGTTCATGTTCGAGCGGTCGCACTTGAAACGGCGCACCATCTGAAACTTGCCGGCGGTGTCTGCGGCCTGAAGCTCGACATCCGCGCTGAACGCCTCTTCGAAAGGATGAACCTGCACGCTCCGGGCCGTGATGGCCTCGTCCAGTTCGATTTGGACGGTCACCGGCTGGCGGTTCTGCACTGCCTCCGCCGGGAATGCAAACGGCGTGTCAATGCGCCCGTCCACGAGGAACTCCGGGTTCGGCGCTTCGGGACTGATGGTCACACGCGCTGATCTTGTCATGAGGCTGTCGGCGTCGAATTGCGGCGCGGGAAAGGCGAGGACTGCAACGTCCTGAAAGTCCTGCTGCGGCGCTGGGAGTTTCTGGTTGAACAGATGCGGCCCCGTGACGCGCGTCTCGGAGATGGCAACGTAACGCATGGCTTGTGTGGGCTTGACCCACGGACCACCGGACTGGCTCCAGCCGGGACAGTTGAACATGCCGATGTTGACGCCGACGCGACCGCCTTCGTGGATGGCGTGTTCGACGAGGCTCCACCAGTCCTCGGAAAGAACCTTGATACTGCCGGCGGTAACATCGCCGAGAAAGATGTTACCGATGAGCGCCTCGCCGATGCCGACGCGGGCCATCGCCTCGAGATCGCGACTGATGCCCTCGCGGGACATGTTATCGCTGATCCAGTACCAGTAACACCACGGCTTGGTCTGTTCCGGCGGACGCGCAAACCCGTCCTCCAGTTTACCGGCGAGGACTGCGTCGCCGACCAGCAGCGCGCACAAGGTGAAAAACACAACCACCCGTTTTGTCGTCATGGCGCGCGATGATACCGGCGGCCCGCCCCATCGTCAATGCGCCTGCGTTTCAGTGTAGCGGCGCCCGTCCCGGACGCCCTTCCCAACGACAAGGTCGCCGGAACGGCGACCGCTACACCGACTTCTCCGCCATCACCGTTTTCACTTCGCCGTTGACGCGGACCTTGATTTCGCGGGGGTGCGGCGAGGTGATGCGGTAGCGGGTGACTTTGCCGTTCTTCCATTCGATGTCCACGGTGAAGTTGCCGCAGGCACGAAGTCCGGTGACTTTGCCCGTTGGCCAGTCCTTCGGCAACGCGGGTAACAGATGAATCTCGTCGAGGTGGGATTGAATCAACATCTCGGCGATGCCGGCGCAGGCACCGAAGTTGCCGTCAATCTGAAACGGGGGACAGGCATCGAACAGGTTGGGATACAGGCCGCCGCTCCATCGTCCTTTCACTTTGCCGACGGGCTGGAGAAGATTGCGCAAAATCAGCAAGGCATGGTCGCCGTCAAGGAAACGCGCCCACAAGTTCACCTTCCATCCCATGCTCCAGCCGGTCGCTGCATCGCCACGGTAGATGAGTGATTGCTTGGCAACCTCGAAAAACTTCCGATCATGCGACGTGATGTCATCGCCGGGATAGATGCCCCACAGGTGCGAGAGGTGACGGTGTTGATTCTTTGGGTCGTCCTTGTCTTCGAGCCATTCCTGAAGCTGGCCGTGCTGGCCGATTTGGTTTGGCGCGATGCGCGGGAGCATTGCAGTGAGTTTGTCGGCGAATTCCTTGTCGGTGTTGAGGATCCGGGATGCTGCGATGCACTGGCGAAACACCGAGCGGATAATCTGATGATCCATTGTGGGTCCCATGACGAGGCCGCCTTGCTCCGGCGAGTTCGAGGGACCGCTGATAAGCCAGCCGGTCAACGGGTCTTCGTAAAGAAAGTCCGCGTAGAATTGCGCGGCGCCTTTCATCAACGGGTAGCCGCGTTTGGCGAGGAACTCTTTGTCTTGCGTGAAGAGGTAATGCTCCCAGAGATGCGTGGCCATCCAGCCGCTGCCGGTGACCCAGATGCCGTGGTTGGCCGCGTTGATCGGGGCGGCGCCACGCCAGAGGTCGAAGTTGTGATGCACAACCCAGCCGCGCGCGCCGTAGTGTTCCTTTGCCACAACACGACCGGTTTCGGCGAGTTCGGTGAGCGCAGCGAACAACGGCTCGTGACACTCGCTGAGGTTGGTCACTTCCGCTGGCCAGTAGTTCATCTCGGTGTTGATGTTGCAGGTGTATTTGCTGTCCCAAGGTGGCTTGAGTTTGTCGTTCCAGATTCCCTGCAAGTTCGCCGGTTGACCGCCGGGACGGCTGGAAGCGATGAGTAGGTAACGGCCATACTGGAAGACGAGCGTGGCGAGAGACGGGTCGTTGCCGGTGGTGAACTCCTTGATGCGTTGGTCGGTTGGCTTGTCTGCGGCGGGAGTGCGACCGAGATCGAGGCTGACACGCCGGAACAATGCTTGGTGATCGGCCACATGCGCCTGCAAGGTTTTCTCCCACGATTTGTTCTTCTTCAGCAACGCGGCACAACGCGCCGCGGGATCGGCGCTGATGTCGTGATAGTTCTTGAAGTTTGTCGCAGCCACGAGACGGATGACCAGTGTGTTTGCGCCGGCGACGCGCAACGCGTCGCCTTCGGGCTTCACGGTGCCGCCGTCCGCTGTCAGCAACGCGCGGCTCTCGAAACGGATGCCGTCCGGTTCGACTTGGCCATGAAGAATGAGTGTCTGGCCATCGGCGGTGACTTTGGAGTCCGGGTGCGGGCTGCTGAGGCGCATGAGGCAATCCAGTTTGCCGGACTTGTCTGCCGTGAGACGCACCATGACGGCGCGGTCGGTATGCGACGCGAACACCTCGCGTCTGTAAGAGACACCCCCCGACTTGTACTCGGTCACCGCCAACGCCGTATCAAGATCGAGCCAGCGTTTGTAATCAGCGGGATTCTGGTGAGGAAACTCGATCCATAGATCGCCGCACGGCTGGTATGCTTTCTGGCGGAGCGGCTCGCTCATGAATTCCTTCAGGGCAAGTTGTTCCGCTTCTTTCTGTTTACCGTCAAAAAGCAACCGCCGGATTTCCGGCAAAAACTTCACTGCGCCTAGGTGCGCGTAACAATGCGGCTGACCGGTCCAGACGGTATGTTCGTTGAACTGGATGCGCTCGACGGGCGCGCCGCCAAAGATCATCGCGCCCATGTGGCCATTGCCGACGGGCAACGCTTCTTCCCAAACCGTTGCCGGTTTGTCGTACCATAACTTTAGGTCGCTGGCGGAGGTTGAGGCGTGAACAACCAAGCAACCGAATACCAGCAAAGTCTTCATGTTTGTCTGCGTAACGAGTATCGCTGCAGTCTCTTTTATCCAAGCCACGGGTACTCCTCCGTCGTTTGGGTTAAACCGGCTTTCACCGGGTTGCTGTGAATGTATTGTCGGTAGTATTCGACTTCTTCATCGTTTCGCATCCAACGGTCGAAATACTCGCGTTGCCAAAGCGCACCACTGACCAAGCCACGTTTCCCGGCTTCATGGGCCGTGTAACTCTTCAAACCGTGCAGAATCTCGGCAAGGGAATGGAACGCCGCCGTCCCGGCGGTTTCTGCCACGGACTCCGACCGCCGGGACGGCGGCGTTCCTTTCGGAAGCGGCTTCAGCAAGAGGTGCACATGATTCGGCATGATGCACCACGCCAGTAAGTCGTACTTCTTCCCGTGATGGAAAAGCAACGCGTCGCGCACAAGCGTTGCCAGTTGTGGGTTGGCCAGAATTGGATTTGTGCGATCCTCATCCAGATACCGTTCCATGATGGCGAGGCGCTCGCGCTCGAATTCACTGGCTGGGCAACCTTGCTGCCGCAAGCGTTGCTCGACGCTGCGAATCTCGGCTTCCGCCTGCTGGAGCAAACTCTGTGGCAATGAACCGGCGACACGGAAGGTAATGAAATACGTGCCGTCCGGTTTCTCCCAGTGTGGCAATCGTCGTCGATAGAAAGTGTCCGTTTCCTCCATGACCGCAGCCTGCCAAAAGCGCAGCGCTTTTGCAAGGAACGTCATCGTGCGAGCGGTATATGAAACAGACTTCGACCGCCGGGACGGCGGCGTTCCTAACGGGCTAATGTTGCGCCGGGGTTGTTCCGGATCTCGACGTTCGTGCAGTTGTTGCTCACCATGATGGTGGCCGGGCGGCCTTGGAAAATGTTGCCGGTCATCTGGATCTCGTGGCCGTTGGACGCGAACGAGACCGCATTGCTGGCGCAGGAATCGCCGAGGACGAAGATGTTGTCGCGGACAATGACGGGGCCGTAGCAACCGTTGGTCTGGTAGGTTGTGAAGTAAAGTTCCGGCCACGGCTCGTAGTCGCCGGTCAAGTAACCCCGACGACCGCGTCGGCGGTCGCGCTCGCCCTTGGTGGTGTTGTTGACGAAGACGTTGCCGTGCAGGATGAAATTCTTCGGCTGGTTGATCCAACTGCCGCGGCCGCCGTTACGGAAAGTGTTCCCGATGATCGTCACATCCTCGCACGACCGTTCGACGCTCATCACGCGTGAGCCGTTCGAGCCGTCCACGGTGTTGCCGGTGACGGTGGCGTTCTTGCAATGCTCGGCGAGGAAGAACGCCCCCATCCGGGAACCGAGAATCTGGTTGTTGGCGAAGATAATGTTGTGGCAACGCTGGACGTGCATCGTGTCGCCGAGCGCGCTGAGTTGGCAGCCGGTGATCCGCACATCACGGCAACATTGCAAGTCCACCCCACCCTTCCCCGAACCGCTGCCGGTCGGCGCATACAGGCCGTTGAAGGCGTGCCGCAGTTTCGTGATGAGTTTCACGCCGGAGCCGAACGTGACAGAAGGAACATCGAGATACTGGCGTCCGCGGACGATGCCGTCGGGCAAAGGCCCACCGAAAAAACAGACTCCGTCTTTGAACTTCGCCCATTCGCTGGCGTCGTGGATGAAATCGTTGCGGAAGTAACGTTGAGCGCGCTCGACCTCCCACGGTTTGTAGTCTTCGGGCCAGACGATCTGTTGCCACAGATAACCGTAGTCCCACATGAACTTGCCGGTGCGCAGCAACGTGCAGTTCTCGACCACGACGCGCTCGGCAAACGTGTCCACTTCGCTTTCGTTGTGCGGCTTCGGCGCGCCGTTGACGTGAATCACGGCACCGGCAACACCGTCGGAGCGCACGTCGCGAAACGTAATGTCGGCAGTCTTGCCGCCGGGGGTAGTGCCGATGGCGAAGATGCGGGTGTTGGCGTTTGGTTCCCAAGTGTTCTCGCGTCGCACCGGATCGAAGACGTGGCCAAAGAATTCGCCACCGAACCACGTGAACTTTGTGACGTTCGTGCCGGTGAAAACCACCACGCGGGCCTTGTCGCCAAGTTGTTTCGGCAGATGGAACCGCGCGCCGTGAGCGAAGACGGTCATGCCCGACGGAATCGGAATCGGCTCCTGCCCGTCAACGTAGTAGTCGCCCGGCGGAATCGTTACGACGCCACCAGTGAGAAGTTGACGGAGACGGGCCGTGTCATCGGCTGCATGAACGACACCGAGCAGCGCAAAAAACGCAAGCCCCCAACACAACCATGACGAAGTTGTAGCCGCGAGCCTGCTCGCGGTGGGCGTTGGTTTCCCCAGAGCCGCGAGCAGGCTCGCGGCTACAATCGCAGAGGTTCTCACAATTTGATTGTCCATTTGTTGAGATCGCCCTTCTTCAGGGTAAACGTCCGGGTAACCGTCTTGCGTCCGACGGTGACGGTGACTTCGTATTGGCCGTGGAAGCCGCGGATTGCGGCGTGACCTTGGGCGTCGGCTGGGACCGATGTGGAAGTCTTCCATTCGGTGTTGATGAGACGGTCGAGCGCCTTGTAGGCGGATTTCGGCTTGAGGTCCGCGTCGAGCAGGCCGCCTTGGGCCACGTTCTCGTGTTTGACGGCAGTACCGTCGCCGAGGTTCCACCACGTGATGCCGGCCATGTTCGGCGCGGCAAACCAGAGCCGGTAATGATCGCGCACCACTTCCGTCTGCAATTCGTCGCCGCTTTCGCCGGCAGAGGGAATCGTGATCTCGGTGACGTAGAGCGGCAGATTGAACGCGCTGAACTGCTCATAGACATCGAGCAGCTTGTTGGGATCACACTTCGGGTCTTTCAGGAATGCATCGAGCCGTTCGCGGCGGAAATGATGATACTGGAACCCGATGCCACGAACCTTTGCGCCGCCGGCAATCAGTGTTTTGATTTGCTCGAAGTATTTGTCCGATAAGGGCGAGAAATTGTAGCTGGTGACTTCATTGATCATCAAAGTGGTCGTCTCCGGAAACAGTGGCGCAACTTCCTTGAAAGCCCAGCCGACATAGGCGCGGTCGTCGCTGTAAAGTGGATATTTCTTCGAGCAGACCAGCGATTCATTGACGACATCCCAGATGCCGATCTTGCCGGCAAACCGGCTGGAGATTTCCTTGAACCGCTTCTGATAGAGACCGCGCAATTCATCAGCGTTGTTTGGCAACCACGGCGGATTGTAGGCGTGCCAGAGCAACGGATGTCCCTTGAGCGTGATCCCATTCTTCGCCGCCCACGGCAGAAAACGAGCTGGCGGCGGACGACGCCAGAAATCGCTGGCCGGATCTTCGTAGCGCAGTTCCCCTTTTGTCGGTTCAGTTCCTTCCCAATAGAACGGCACGGTGGCGAAGTTGAACAGCTTGACGAATGCTGCCTCGTAGCGCCGTTCCATTTCATCGGGCGTGAGTTGGCCGAGCACAAACGCATTGCAGCCGAATAGAAACTCGTGTTTCGTCTGCCGCACCGCGACCTTCGCGCCCTTGACCGGTTTGCCTTTGGCGTCCACGACCTCAATGGTCGCATCGCCTTTGCGGTACTTCTCGATGTTGCGCTCAATCCGCGCGTTCACCGCCGGGTCGCGCCAGAGTTTGCGGTACGATTCCGGCGTTTGCGCTTGAGCCGTTGTTAGGATCAGCACACTGAGGATGATGGTTGGGGTTGTTTTCATAAAGGGATCATCTCCAAGTTCGCTCGGTAACCGGAAACATTGATACACGGAATTTGGTGCAGCCGTATGGGATCAGTGTGATCTTCTTTGTCGGTTGATGTTCCGGAATTGTTCCGGGCGGCAGAGGAACTGTAGCCGTGGGAATCCAGTCGCAGACGACAGCGTTGACACGCAGCTTCAAGGGGGCTTCCAACGGCCAGTTCCATTTTGAGGGCATCGCTTGACGTTCCACAGTGATGCCATCAGCCTGCGCGTCCAAGGCATAGTTCGACTTCGCAGACGGGTCGGGTGTATTCGCGTCTTTGGTGTCGGGAATCGGCAAGGCGAACAGCAGCGGGCCATACGAAACCGAAGCGTAGGGTGCCTCCTGCGCGTTCTTGTCGCGTCCCGTCTTCACGCTCACCGACATCGGTAGCAGTAAGTGAATCGTATCGCCCGGTTTCCATAGCCGCGCGATGCGCACAAAACCGTTGGCGTCCGGCGCGGCTTTGAGAGTGTAGCGGTTGACGCGCAATTCCGGCTTCGCACACCAGCCGGGAATGCGGAACGAAAGTGGAAATGTTACCGGCTTCGCCAGTTTCACGGTCATCGTGATGGTTTCGTTGAACGGGTAATCAGTCCGGCAAATAATCTCGACCGGCACGCGCTCGGCGACCAAAGCGGAAACTTTACAGGGGCCATAGTGTGTCGCCGCCAGTCCGTTGTCGTAGGTGGCCATCCACATGTGCATGACGTAATTCGGCACGATGCGGTTCAGCGCCGCCGTGCAACACAGCGGATAATGCGTCCGCGTGTACGAATTCCCCTCGGCTTTCGGCCCATGAGGATACGACGGACACTTGTCCACGATCCGGTTGGGGCTCTGAAAATACACGTGCGTCTTGAAATCGCGCGCGACGGTCGCCGGACTGGCGTTGAAGAACGCCCGCTCCGCCCGGTCGGCCATGCGTCCTTGGCCGGTGACAGTGAGCAGTGCAATCTGACTCCACAAATAACCGGCCACGTCGCAAGTCTCGGTTCCACGATACGCGCCGGTCGGCCCGTAGTACTCATCCGCAACCGGCACGCCGGAGGGCTGCATGGCGTCGCGTTCGAGAAGGTCGTGCCACGCGAGCGTCGCGTCGAGGAACTCGCGATTACTCGTCCACAGGTAGCCCAACGCCCACGGCGTCGTGCTTTCGAGAAAATGCACGACGTGATCGTTCTTCTCCGCGCCCGGTTTTGTGTCCGGCATCTGGCGATACCGGTTCCAGGATGCACCGCCCGGGTTCTTGCCGCCGCCGTCTTTCGAGAACAACGTCGTCAGCGTCGCGGCGATCTTCTTGTTTCCCGTCCACGTGTAGGTGTCAAACGCCGGCCAGGCATTCGACATGCCCCAGCCCAGCCAATCGTTGTCACCCCTGTAGGCCATCTCCAGCGTCTGCAACACACGCTTGTCCCCCGAACCGGCGTAGTAACCGGACAACGCCCGCCCCAACAAACCACATGCCCACAGGGGCCAAGCGCCGCCGACGCGACTTCCTTTCACATCGTCGGGATTATTTTTGTTGAGCCACCACAAGAACAGGATGCTGTTGGTGTTCATGTGATGAACAACGACATCCAGACGTTTCTTTACCTGTTGAATGAGCGCGTCGTCGTGCAGGACATAGCCGAGTCGGACCAGACCATCGAACCAGTAGCCGCCGCCTTCATACGGCCAGCCACCCTTGGGCCAGTTGAGGCGTTCGCCGGTCATCGTGTGGTCTGCGGCCCACGCTCGACGGAACTCCTGATGATACTCATCCATGTGGCCAGTGAAACCGTCCCGCGCCGCCAAACACCAATCGCAAAGCCAGCCTTCCGGCTCCACCGCGCCGGGCGGCAACGCAATCAACGCCGGTCGCGTCGGCGGCTCAAACAGTCTGGCGTAGTTGGCTGATGTTTCCCCCCGTGCCGCTGCGAGAGCAAACAGGCCGACGACGATGAACATTGATTTCATTCCGTCCACACTCCCAGTAAACCAACCGGCGGCGCCTCCTTCGACGTCACCAAGTGGCCCAACGTGCTTGTGATCTCGATGATCACTTCGTTGCGACCAACACGCGCTGCACCCGCTAACGCGAACCGGTACGGCGACCAAGCCCGGCGCCCAAGCCGTTTGCCGTTCCAGATAACGCTTACGGGATAATCGCCGGTGTCAACGCCGACATATTGCGGGAGCGTTTCGAGTTTGATCTCCGCGCGATACCGGCCCGTGCCGCAAAACGACGGATAACCTTGCGAGCGCCAGTCGCCGAGTTTGATCGCTTGCGGCGGCGCGACGATGCGGCCTTGCGCGTCCACCGCAAAGCTGCCCCACAAAATCAGCGACGGCAGAAACCGCAGCGGTTTCGGTTCGGTCAAGTTCGCTTCAATCCGGTTCTCGCCGGCGCGTAGTAGCGCGGCAACCGGCACGCGCCGGTAACTAAGGTCGAACTGGCGATCCACAGGCGAGGCATCGAGGTTGATCGCCGTACCGTTGACGCGCAAGCCGCGCACGAGTTGAGATTGCACGGAAAGCTCGGCGACACGCGGCACGTCCACAACAGTTACAACCGGTGCATCAAGACGAAGGCAATTCAAGCCGGCTGGCTGAAATGTCCACTTTGCTTCCAGAGCCTTGCGCGTGACTGACGGCACGTGGACGGAATCCAGTCGCGCGCGAATCCGTTCCTGTGCCGCCTTCACGAAGCATTCCGTCATGTTCTTCAACGGCTTGGACTGGCGCGGGTCCGGCCCGGCGACGGCCCAGAGTTCTTCGTCGGACGGCCACGGCACGCCCAGCGGTCTCGCGGCGCGAGCCACAGCGGCGGCTTCGGCCACGTGTTCGGTATAGACTTTCGCAAACTCACGAAACCACGGTTGCTGCGTGCCATAAACGCCGAAGTACTCGCGCTTGAAAATGCCGCCACGGAAATCGTGCGGACAAATCGCCAACACATACCGGTCCACGCCGCACGAAGCGCAGAGATCCACCATCTTCTTCATCGTGGCCATACTCATGGTCGGCGGGCCGAGCGCATAGACTTCCACCATCCGTTCACGGCCGGTGAATTCCGCGATGGCGGCGAGTGTCATCGCCTCGCACTTGGACGGATCGGTGCGCGTGCTGATCTCGTCAATGCCGGGAATGCCGAACTCGCCGAGTTGACGGCGCAGGCTGCCGCTGTAGGCCACCTGCCCGCCGAAAGAGCCTTCGGCAAGCAAGTGACCAGTCATCGCAATCTTGTGCGCCTCGCACCATCGCGCGATTGGTGTAACCCACGCATCGTGAAACACGCGCGTATACGCGGCCCAGTAGTCGCGCCAGAGCGGCGAGCGCGCGACATCGCCGGCCTGCGCGAGGCGTTTTGGAAAATCGCCGCCAAGCGCCTTGTCGAGCGCCGATGACCAACTCAGTTCCCACGCAACATCGCTGGGCTTGCGTGGCTTGTGCTGATGCGGCAACGACGGTTCATCGGTGAAAATGGCGCGCACTGTCGTGCCGAAGAACTCGCCGATGGCGCGGGCGTAGCGTTCGTGTGTCACCGCGAGAAACCGTGCGGTCGCTTCCGGCAACAGCAGGTTTGCAGTGTTGGGAACAGGAACAATGCGGCTGGTGCCATCCCGTCCGACCGCCAACAGTTGGGCTTCCAGTTCCGGGTGGCCCTGCGCCACCAAGCCCTTTGCCTGGCCGCTCGGCCAAGTGAACTCGTCGTAGAGCCAGACTTCCATTTTGCGCGCCGCCGCTTGTTCAACGATAAACCGGATTCGCACGAAAAACTGTTCCCCCAGATACTCCAGTTCCAGTCCCCAACGCGGATAAAGCACGACGCCCCAGCCAGCGCCGTGAAACGCATCGAGTTGCCGGCACACATCGTCCGGCTTCAGCGTGCCGGTCAACGCCCACATTGCCAGTGGCGCGGTGTGCGCTCGGCTTGCCGCGCGGCGCTCGCAAGATAGCGGTCCGACACTGGCCGCAGCGACACCACCAAGGCTCGCTGCCAGAAACTCGCGACGGGAACATTGTAAGCCGGTCTTCACAATATGAATCGTGCCTGATTTTGACCGGTGCCGCTCTTGAGTTCAAACGAAAATTGTCGTTGTCTTCTGCCAACAGTGACTTGAATCGAATACTTGCCGCGGAAGCCACGGAAATGTGCTTTGCCTTTGGCGTCAGTCTTCAGTGTCGCGCTCGTCTTCCACTCGTGATTGATGAGCTGGTCCAGTTCGCGGTATGCGGGTTTGGGGTTCATGTCTTTGTCGAGCAAACCGCCAAGTGATTTGTTTTCGTTCCCGTAGGCCGTGCCGTCGGCGAGGTTCCACCATGTGATGCCCGCCATCTTCGGTGTGCTGAACCAGAGACGGTAGAGGTTGGCAACGGTGACACCCTGTCTTGCGGGACCGTCTTGGCCGGTGGCGGGGATGGTGATTTCGGTGATGTAGAGCGGCAGTCCCAGCCTGCCAAGTTGCTCGTAAACGGCGAACAGTTGTTGCGGCGGATAACGTCCGCCGTGAAACTGAATGCCGATACCGCTGACGCGCACGCCCTGTTGCAGCAACCCCTTGATCATCGCCTCGTATTCGCTGGTGGTGACATGCGCCTGGCTGGTGCCGTCGTTGATCAGGAACTTCGTGGTCTTGGGGAACAACCGTCCCGCTTCCCGGAAACACCACGCGAGATAGTCGTTCGGCGCTGCGTGCCACTCTTTGAGATTCTTGAGTCGCGGCATCTCTTCATTCACGGCGTCCCAGATCGGGATGTCACGTTTGTAGCGTTCGGCGATTTCCGCCATGTGTTTTGCCGCCTGCCGAAGAAACGTTTCGGGGTTATCGCGCGCCGTCCAGTCCGGCATGAACTTGTTCTTCGCATACATCAGCGCATGTCCTTTCGGAGTGATGCCGTTGGCCTTGCACCATTTGACCAGACGGTCCGGCGGCGGTCGTCGCCAGATGTAGGGCGAGTCCTCGGCAAACCGCAGCTTGCCTTGCTCCGGCTCCAAGTCACGCCAGTAGAACGGCAGCGTGGCGAAGTTGAACAGGTTGGTGAACGCCCGCTCGTACTTCGCGTTGAGTTCCGGTGTTTCAAGCTGGTCGAGCACAAACAAGTTGCACCCGAACAGAAACTCGTGGCGCGTCTGCCGCACGACAATCGTCGCGCCGCTGACCGGCTTGCCTTTGGCGTCCACGAGTTCAATGGTCGCGTCGCCTTTGCGGTGTTTCTCGATGTCGCCCGCGATGCGAGCGGTCACGACCGGATCGCTCCAAAGTGTGCGGTAGGCTTCGGGCACGTCCGCCTGCGCTGCGACGGCCAAGAGGACGGATGCAAAAAGAATGGTTTTCATGACAAGGCTGACTATTTTGCGGTCTCTATCGCGGCGGCGATGGTCTGGAAGAACTTGGCCGACCATTCACCGCTTCGTTGACCGCTTTGCTTGCGGACTTGGGTGATGACAAGCTGCTGCTCCGGATCAATCACGAAGATGCAACCGGAAAAGGAACCGTGTCCGAGCGTGCGCGGGCTGAACAACAAGTCTTCCGGACGCTTGGAGCCGCGAGGAGCGTCAGCCTTCAAGTGACGAACCCAGTGGATGCCCATGCCTTCGTCCTCGGCGTAGCCACGGTCGGCCACGCGCACCGGCTCCGGCATGAGTTTCTCAAACGTCTGCAGCGTGATGAACTCCCACGGGCCGTAGCTCCCACGGTTGGCGACCCACTGACCGAGAACGCCGAGTTCCATTGCGGTGAACTCGCCGTCGGAACTGGCGTTGCCAATCGGCACATCGCGAAATCCAAGCGGGCGAAAGAGACCTTCGTCGTAGATGCGGGCGGCAGACTTGCCGGTGATGATCTCCATCGCCTTGGCTGCCAGTTCGAATCCCAAGCCGCTATACGCATACTTGGCGCCCGGCTCGTTCACATCAATCGCATTCAAGACAATGTTCTCCAGATGCGGGTTGCGCATGCCGCCGTAGTCGCCGTGGCCGGATAAACCGCTCGTGTGATTGAGGCACTGGCGGAACGTCGGCACGTGCGGATCGTTCTTTGGGTAGTCAGGGAAGACCGCGGACAACGGATCGTCGAGCGCAATCAATCCTTGGTCCAGAAACCGGCTGAACAACAATCCGGTGATCGTCTTGGTGATGGAGGCGGCCCAACAACGGTAATCGCGCGTGATGGGTTTGCCAGCCTTGTCGTTGCCGAACGCTTCGTGCGTGACGATGACGCCGTGTCGCGCCACCAACGTCACGAACGGCTCGCCGGTGTCCTGCGCCCACTCACGACAAACGCCGTCAATCATGGACTTCGCATCGGGTTTCATACCGGCCTCGTCGAGCGAACCTTTGCGGAGGACTGTGGCTGGCGGGTCGCGGCGACGCGGCGGCTTGAGCGGGCGAACGTGATCTTGCAGTCCCTGCAGTTTGAGTTTCAACGCCAGATGAAAGTCAGCGTCCAGCACCTCAGCGGACTCGACAAACCGTGCCACGCGCCCCAGCGGCTTCGACTCCGCAATTCCCGCCAAAAACACGACGCCCCGCTCACTTTCGAGAATCGAGCGGAGGACGATGCCGTCCGTAAGGCGGAAGAATTCTGCCTGATGTTCCCGCCAGACTTGCGGCGCGTTTGTGCCAGGAAAATTCGGAAACGACATCGTGAAGTCCGGGCTGATGCCGCCGAGAAAATTCTTTGGAAGCCCGTAAAACGTCAGCGCGCGGCGGAACGACGTCCCGTTCGGCGCGGTCCCCTCGATCCAAGCAAGCCAGCGCCCCGGCGCGTCAGGCGCGGCGCGTTCTTCCAACTTCGCGTCGAACCAGCGAACGCAAAGCGGGCCGTTGAAACCGAGACGGCGGACATCCTCAATGTCGCGCCAAACGATGCGGGGCGTGTCACCCGGTTTGAACATCCACGTGCCGGGCTTGGCCGTGATCAGTTCTTGGGAGAGGAACTGTTGCCGCTGCTGCGCCAGTTGGGGCTGGCCAAGGCAGATTGCAGCGACCGTAAGAGCGGCTAACAGAACCAAAAACACCTGCGCTTTTGAGGTAGGGGCGACCCGACGGGTCGCCCGCGGGTCAGCGCGCCAACGACACGGACGAGCCGGCGGCTCGTCCCTACCTGCAATACGGGCGACATTCATCGGGTCGTCATGCTCTTCATGCGCGCAATAATCGCGTCGGCAATGCGACGGCCGGCTTCCTGATATTTTTCGCGCGTCATGACGGTCTTGTGGATGATGGCATACGGCGTCTCAAAGGAGACGCCGGGGATTCTCATTTCCTCCTGACAGAAGCCGCCAAACCGCGGCGTGTTCCAACGCGAGTTGTAGTCGCCAGAGCGCGTGAACTTCGCCGCCGCAAACTCTGAACCCAGCGATTCCCCCACCACGCCGGCCCACTCCGTTGCGCGTTTTGCCACATCCGGAAATTTCTCCGATGCATGCACAAAGGCGTAGATGCCTTCCGACTCGCTCCCGCCCGGCGAATGGAAATCAAAACCTGCCAGCGCACGGCAACGTTGCGCCCAGCGACGCATGTCCTGTTGAAATATCAGCGGCTCGTGTCGCATCGGTGGCTTGCCCCACGCGCGATTCAGATCGTAGGGGAAATTGTCCTTGCCGTAGTCGCCTTGCTCCACGCCGTCAATGTTCGCCAGCGGCACCGCCCACACCAACGGCGCCGCGTCGCCGAGTTCCGCAAACCGCCGCAACACGCCATCGAGCACCCACGACCCACTGATCTCGCCGGAATGCTGGCGCGCCATCAGATACACGCCGGGCCGGTCGCCTTTGGCGCGACCGTAGTCGTTGCTCAGTCGCCACAACGGCCTGCTGCCCTGACTCACGCCGAGCGTGTCCACGCGCCAATAACCTTTGGTCTGCTTGACCAACCGCTCCACGTCCTCGCGCCCGTAGGGATACGCGAACCCAAAGTCCAGCGACCGCTTGGCCACGTTGAGCGTCCACGCAGCCTGACGGCGACCGTCGGGAAGCTCGATCAATTCCGGCGCGCCGGTCCGTTCCCAGTCACCGCCCGCAGGCCGGATCACCGGACGGAAATTGGCAGGTTGTCCGCCTCCGAGCATCGTCTCCGGACATTCGAGAACGAGCCGCAATCGTCCCAGCGCGCCGCCGCCCGACCGTTCCCGGCACACTTGAAAACAAAACCACAGACACTCCGGCCCGCCGTGCGGGTCCGGCGTGAACCGGACTTCGGTTACCTGCTCGGTTTGCTGCACGCGAACGTTGGCGGCGTTGCCAAAAGGAATGTCCGTCCTGACGATGATGCCCGGTTCCGCTGCCAATGCGCTCGCAGCGAAAACACAGATTGCCAGTCGCAGCAAAGTCATACGTTACGCGCTGTAACTCCACGGGGCGCGCATCGGACGCGCGAGCATTTTCGCCGCTTCGTCGTCGCCGATGATTTGTTCCTTCTTCGGATCGAACTTGATCTTGCGCTTCAGGAACATGGCGATGTTACCGAGGTGACAAAGCATCGAGGTGCGATGCGCAATCTCGACCGGCTCGGCCCCGTCCTTCCGCGACTTCACGGCGTCGAGGAAGTTACGGTAATGATTCTCGCTGACGTAAAGCCGCTTGTCGTTGGCGCCGACAGTGGTGTCTTTGAGCGAAGTCTTGAAAGACTTGGAGTTGATTTCCAACCAGCCATCGGTTCCCTCGAAACGAACACCGAAACCGGGATTGTTGGTGTGACAGAACAATTCGACGCCGTTGGGGAAGCGCGCACGGAAGGAGACCTTCGTCGGCGTCGTGAAGAGGTCACCTTTCTCCGGCCATTCGGAGCCTTGATCCTCGAATTCCGCCGGGAACACATCGTCACCAACGCCCCAGCGGACGACGCCGTTGGAGTGATGGCCGAAGTTCGTGGTCTGGCCGCCGGAGTAATCGAGGATGAAGCGGAACTTGTAGAAGCAACGGAGATTGTGATACGGCGCTTGCGGCGCGGGGCCGAGCCAGAAATCGTAATCAAACCCCTCCGGCACAGGCTCCGGCTTCCAACCGGGGCCGGGACCTTTGAAGTTGTTCGCGGCAACATAACTCTCGACGCGCTGGAGCTTGCCGAGCCGTCCGTTGAGAACCAGTTCGCACGCCTGACGAATATGCGCCTTCGAGCGCCATTGGCTGCCGCATTGGAGGATGCGTTTGTATTTGCGGACAGCCTTGATCATCTCCTGCCCGTCGCGAACAGTGAGCGAGAGCGGCTTCTGGCAATAGATGTCCTTGCCGGCCTTGGCGGCCATGATGGTCTGGACGGCGTGCCAGTGGTCAGGGGTGATGATGGCAACAGCATCAACGTCCTTGCGAGCGAGAACCTCCCGGAAATCAATACACGCATCGCAGCCCTTGAAGGAATCATTGCCGGTTTTCTTGGCGTAGAACTTGTTGACGAAGTCGCGCTGCGGTTCGCGACCGAGGAATTGTTTCTCGTCGCGATAACCGTGGCTGGCGCGGTTGACGTCGCAACAGGTGATGATTTGGCAATCGTCATTTTTCAGCCATTCCGGGATGTCCACGGTGCTCTGGTTGCCGCAGCCGATGATGCCGAGCGCGATCCGGTTGCTCGGCACATTCTTGCCGAGCACGGACGACGGCACGATGGCGGGCATTCCGAAAGCAGCGGCGGTCAACACGGCAGACGAACGAATGAAGTCACGGCGGGAGAGTTTGGTTGTGTTCATGGTTGTCTCCTTTAAGGGTGCGCGAATACTAACAGAAAGAATCGGGAATGGGAAACTTTTGATAGCGGCACAGCTTGCGCGGGTGCATTCGGCGAGCGCAACCACGGAAAACACTGAATACACGGAAACCTGCGAGCTTTCATGGTTGCCAATGTTGTGTTCCGGTTTTGTTCCGGCTACGGTGTGACAAGCTTGATCTTGTAGAAGCGTTTGGTGGAGGCACCAACAGTGCCGTCGGTGTAGAAGAGACTGGTTTCGCCTGTGCCTGCTGTAATCTGTGAGTCCGGCAAGTCCTCTTGCCACGGACCGCCAGGCGAATCGCTGTAGAGAACCTTGTAGGTCTTGCCCGGAACCGATGACCAAGTGACTTTAAACCCACTTCCATCTGGAAGCTTCTCCGGCTGGGTGATCTTGAAGACGCTGGCGGAATTGGTGGGATCAAGACCGGCAAGGAATTTCTGCAAATTCGACATGCCGGTGCCGTCAACGTCGGCGGTCGCACAGGAGAAACTATCGGTTGTCGAGCCGTCACCGCCAAAATACCTAGCCCGCCACCAATCGGGGATGCCGTCGCCGAGAGAATACTTGGCGCTCACATTCAACTGGACTTGACCGACAGAGTTGCTGTCGATGGCGTAGGCGTAGTAAACGTAGGGAACAGTACCGACGGTAATTCCGTTGTTCGTCAGCGTGCCGCTGTAGGTGAAGAGCGTGTAGTTGCCCATGCCGAAGCCGCCACCGTCGGTGATGTTAAGGGTGCCAGCAACAGTCAGGTTGCTGATGACAGCGACGCTGCTGCTGTTGGAGCCTAAACTGTAAGCAAGCACCGCAGTGCTGGTGAGGATGAGGTTGTTATTAATGGTCAATGGTCCGACTGGGCTACCAGATATGAGGATACCATTGACAGTAACGGGTTCCTTGATCGTACCGCTGCCACCCAACGCGCCGGATGCGGTAACGGCAACGCTACTATTGTTGAGACTGCCATTCACCAGCAACGTACCGTTGCTGATCGTGGTCGTACCAGTGTACGTGTTGGTGGCGGTGAGCGTCAGTGTGCCTGTGCCGGTCAGGGTCAGCGAGCCGCTTCCTTGAATCGAGGCGCTGATTGTCGCATTGTTGTTGGCCGTTATGGTTACCGCACTGGTCAGGTTGATTGCACCGCCGCCTGCCAGCGTATAAGCACCGCCACCGGTAGGGTAGAAAATGATGCCGGAGGGCGACATGTTGGTGGCAAGAGTGACAACGCAGTTGGACGAAGCGCTGACTCCAAAAGCGGCGGTTTGTCCGTCATGCCATGCGGTAAGATACCCGTTCCACCAAGTCACGGCAGTCTTGTTCCACACGCCCGATCCATCCTGTCCGCCGGGAGCCTGATTTGGATCCCAAAGCAGCACGCTATTGGTGGCGGTTACACTGGCAAGCACGAGGCGCAGGCAAGGTTCCGCGCCGCCTGCTGCGGTTGCGATTTGTATACCGTCGGCTTGAACATCACCGTTAGTGCGCGGATCCTGGACGATTAAGATGGAAAAGTCCGTGTTGGTCTGGTTACGCAGAAAATCGGTCAGGTCTATCAATTTCTCGGATGAGTTTGTGGTGGAGACGACGAGTTGCCCAATGATGTTGGCGTTGCTGCCAACGCCTTGAATGACGTCGTTGACGATGTTCGAGCCAGGTGGGGAGTTTTGCGCGAGATTTGGCGCGTTGCTCCACGTCACATCTGATTGTGACCAATTTGTGTTGCTCAGAAAATACACATGCGCCTGCGCCACACAATTGCTAGAAGCGCAAGCGGCTTGGAGCGACAGCAAGGAAAACTCGATGCTGTTCAGATTCGTCACCGGCAGGTGGAATTTCATCAACGCCACGCTGCGATTGGAAGCATTGGTCGGATCATTGCGCACAATCATAGTGGGAGCAAGGCCGTAGTTAATTCCACTGTTTGCACCGTCACATACTTCGGCACTGTCCGAAGCGGTGATTATTTCCTCGGTCTGTTGCGGTCGTCTGGGCGCCGTCAGCAGCCAGACGGTGTAGGCATTCTGCGTTGCGGGGATAACGGAATTTGCCGGCAAATTGGTCCAGAGCAGCCCTGATCCATACTTCGTTTCACTGACTTCTTCCAAGAGCACGCGGTTTCCAGCGGGAAGGTCCAAGGCGCTCAGATCGAGATTCAAAGAAACCGCAGTGTTGGAAATATTGGCCGAATAAAGATAATAGCGGTCTGTAACCGGATTATAGCTCGCTGCCGCAACAAGATTGGTCGCCGCCGCATTCGTGGTTACATTCAACAAGCTCCGTCCGGAAGCGAACGCCTTGTTGAATAAACGAAAAGCCTCTCCCGCCTTGGTAATGCCGCCGACATTGTAGGGTGCGTTATTGGTGTCCACATAACACAGACCCTGTTTCCCCCGGCCGAAATTGAAGCAGTAGATCTCGCTGGCGTTGTTCACCGTCAGGTAGACAGCGGCCGCGCCGAATCTGGCGTACTCGGGCGGCGTATCGAGCGTGTTGGTGGTGGCGTTGAAATTAGCGCTACTGTGATTATTGAATTCGGAAACTGCCACGGGAAATGGCGATTCAGGAGTCATCGCGGCTTGAATGTGGGCACAGGTGTTGGTCAGGTACTCGCCGAATCTTGATGGCGTGACACTATACAAGTGATAATCGAAGGATTGAAACAGCCAATAGTTTGTGTCGGTCTGACCGAGGAAATTATTATGGCGGTTGGTCACCACCAGTTCCCCCCACGTTGGCCAAGACGATATCGGGTTGGCGACCACTGGTGCATGCAGCATGGGTATCAGCGTCTTGCCGTAAAGCGAGTTAACGTCAGACAACGCGCAGGAAATCGCGTCGGAAGAAAGTTGCAGGCGCACTAAATACAGGCTCATGTTCGTGTCAGTCAGATCCGGCTCATTCTCCATTTGGTAGCGTTGAACATCAAAATCACGCCCTAAGTAGAACGCTTGCATGTAGTAGCGGACCCAGTACTTCCACAGCACGGCCCAGTTGGTCGAATTGGCAATGGTGGTCTGGGTATCGGCCATTATCTGGACTCCAATGTCACGCAGCTCGGTCAATGCGGGAGCGACTAATATATTTCCCGACGGGCTCCTATTAACGGTGTTGAAGTTGTTGGTGAGGGTGTTCCAGTTGATGTAGTTTGGATCGAACTGATTGGTACGGATTGCTGCGCGAGCGGCAAGAAATGACGCTTGATTAGTAATGCCGAACAATGCGGGCTGGTTGCTAACCATGGATAAAGGTACAATTGATCCAATATACCACGCAACACGTGCGCCGTTTACACCCGTATAGCGCCACCAATCGCGCGTATTGCTCCCGGGCCAAAAACTACTACAGTTGACACCAATAATCGAAGGTGTTGACCCCAAATAAGTAGTTTGGATGCTTAGACTGGCGGTGGCGGCATTCACACATGGAGAAACCACGAAGATACCGAGCGAGACGATAATGAGTAGAATCACTCTTTTCCACCAATGCATAAGCTACCTCGAAGTCAAGGGTAACCTCGCTCCGCTCGGTGGCTGGGGATGATGCGGGGGAGCGCGTGTTGCCCGATACTTTTCAGTTCAGTTCCTCATTCGTTGTTTGTGCTTCGTTCAACGGCCCTGTTATAGCCACTGACGAGCGTAAAAACCACAAAGAAAAACAGCGCCGCCATAAGGCTGGAGATTGCCGCATACGACAGCGGCATCTCGTCTGACTTGGTTCTATCGCAAGCTCGAAATGACATGGTTTTTTTCTGCGACCTATGCGTTCTCTCGCGGCAATTTCATCAGTGATAAACCGCGCGAATCTGTGTGGCGAGTGTCAGAAATTCAAATTGTACCGCTACCAAACCGAAGATTGATCAATGTGTTTTGCCAACGAAATAACCGAACGCATCAAGGTCAAGTGACGCTGCATTGACCTTGGCGCCGTCCAACAACAACGGGCTGCATTTCGCCGGCAATTCGACTTTCACTTTGAGTTTACGAGCTGACAGGTTGACCACTGTGAGAATCTCATTGCGACGAAACGCTATGACAGCGTCCGGTTGGTCCGTGTCCAACCAAACGACCTCGCCTTGCGTCAGCGCCGGCTCGGAGCGTCGCATCGCACACAATTTCTGGCAGAAAGCGAAACGCGCTTTACCCGCGGCGGTCTCGCCGTTCGCCCAGTTTATCGGCAGCCGCGCGTAAATGCTGTGACGAGCGGTGTCGGCGACTTCTTGGCCGTTGTAGAGGAATGGCACCCCGTCGAGCGTGAACAGCACGGTCAGCACCACGTTTACCTTGGCCGCGCCCCAGCGTTTTTCCACGCGGTTCTCATAGTCGTCGTTGGCGATGTCGTGGTTATCAAAGAACCGGATGAACTTGGCGCCACCGCGCGGACGTTCGGCGCGCATCTTCTCCCATTGTTTCCGGATGGCTGCGGCGTTATCCCACGTCTTGAAACACGGTGCCCAGCCGTAATCCAAGTCGAACGCTTTCAGTTGGTCTGTTTTCCGCGTGCCCTCGGCCAACATCCCGACATCGGGGCGGATCTTTTTGAGTCGTTCCCGCGCCGTCTCCCAAAAATCCAGCGGGATGCCGTCGGCAACATCGCAACGGAACCCGTCCACGTCAAAGTCGCGCACCCACCACTCCATGTTCTTCCAGAGATACTCGCGCAACTCTGGATTGGCGAGGTTCAGGCCCGGAAAGTTCCACTGCTTGAGCACCATCTTGCCGTTCTTGTCGCGCAGCACAAAGTCCGGATGCTGTTCGAGAAACACCGCCTTCGGCCCGCAATGCAGATACACCATGTCCAACATGACCCGCATCTTGAGTTTGTGCGCCTGCCGGACAAACGCCTTCAAGTCGTCATCGGTTCCGTATTCGGGATCAACATGGTAGTAATCCTTCATCCGGTAAGGATTGCGCGGGTTGTTCATCCCTGATTTCTTTTGGCGCGGACTCCACCCCGCCTGGTCCATATCGTCATCCGAGACGAAGACCGGGCAGAGATAAAGGATCGTCACGCCCAACTCGGCCAACTTCGGCAACCGCGCTTGTGCCGCCTTGAGCGTGCCCTCCGTCGTGAACGCGCGCGGCTGAACCTGGTACATCACACCGCGTGTAATCCATTCCGGCGAAGGGCGCGCTTGGAGTGCCGACAGTTCGATCGCTGAAGTGAGTTTGACGAGAACGACACCGTGCGATGGCACCTTCGTTTCAAACCGGTCAGCAAAGACTCCGAGGTCTTTCTGCCGCCACAGATCGCGGACGCGCTGCGGCCCACGGAGGCCAAGCTTCGACCATTGGACGGTAAGCGACGCCGTAGCGGAGCCGGGATTGAAGATGCCGACAGCTTTTGTGCCGTCTTCGAGGTCTTTGACAAGAATCTCGCCGCCGTTGGCGATCTCAGTGCGCACTGCTTGCTTGCCCAGCGGGTCTTGATTGACTTCAAGCACTTCGTCGTTGGTGAGCAGGCTCAACGTAAACCCGTCGAGCCGCTCGATTGGCGTCCCAATAATCATCGGCGAACTCCACAGACACCAGAGACTGATGTGCGAATATTGTTCGTCGGGGGTCAGGCGCGAGGGTATCAGTGGTTTGTCGCGCCAGCCGCCGAGCAGGCCGACGCGCAAATTGCATGCGTGATTCCAGTGCCCCGGCCGTTGGAACGGGGCGAACGCATCATGTTGGAGCATCACTTCACGGATGCCAACCGCCCATTTACTCAAACCGGCATCCATTTGCGAACGTTCCCAGAAATCCACCAAGTCGCCGGTCGTTCGGCTCAATTGCGCCAGCGCCACACATTCCGGAGCCAGCTTCAACGGCATCGAGTTGGAGAGTTCGAGCACGATATCGCGCTTGCATTCCGCCAGCGCATCGGCCATTCGTCGCGTGACCTCGACGCTGTCAATGCCCCAATCATACTTGGCGTAATCGAAGCCCCACTCCGCCCACTGCCGCGCGTCGTTGGCCTCGAAGAAATGCTTGCCATAATGCCAGCCGTCCCGGGGTCGCTGCGGCTTTGTCCAAGCGCCCTTGGGATCATCGCTGGAGCCACCGACAAACCCGGCGTAGCTTGTGGCCCACGGCGTCGAATAGATACCGGCTTTCAAGCCGAGGCTGTGGATGTAGTCGCAGAGAGAACGCATGTCAGGAAACTTCTCGTTTGGCTGGATGGCGTTGTGTTTGCCGCCGCGTTTGCCCTGCCAGCCGTCGTCAATGTTGATGTATTGCCAGCCGTGGTTGATCAAGCCGAGCCGGACCATCGCTTCCGCAGCCGCACGCAAATTGGCATCCGTAACCTTCGCGCCCCAACCGCCCCATGTGTTGCAGCCCAACAACGGTGTCAGGCAAATGTCATCGCCTACCACAAGCCGCAACTCTCGCTCGGCCCGGCCGAGCGCATTCTCGGCGCGTAACATGACACGATAGGTTCCGCGTTTCGCGACCGAACCACTGATGCGTCCTGTCTTTCCATCGAGCCGCGCACCGGCCGGCAATCCTGTCGCGGAGAACTTCATCGGACGTTGTCCCGTGGCGGCGATGGTGTAGAGAATCGGGCGCCCCGGCCGGACACCAAAGACCTTCGCGCCGTTGATGCGTGGCTGAGGCCCGGGCTTCGGCGTGAGGATTACCGGTTCCGGCCCCGCCGCAGCACATGCCGAACAAACAACGAGTGCAATGGCTGCAAAGAGAACACAAAAAATAGCTAGACGTTTCATACTGGTTAGTCTTCTACCACCAAGGCGCGAAGACACCAAGACAGAAGACTCAGGACGCGGGACTCTGGACTTCCGATCCTCGATTCCTTGTTCTACGGCTTGGTAACTTTGAGGCGCATGAAACGATTCGTGGCGCTGCTCATCGGCACAGCATCACGAACTGTTACCGACCAGTAGGTGTCGCAATCAACTGTGGAGAGAATCGCGAGGCCGTTGGTGCTCCATGAATTGCTGATTAACTCACCACAAGCTTCAACCAAGTAAGAGATGTCAGTCGCCTGCTTGTTCTGGCGATACGTCAACGTCAGGTAGCCGTTCGTCACAACGACTGCCGGCAGACCAGCGATGCCGGCCATTTTCGGATCCAAGTTCAGCCCATACTCCATCAAGTTTGGAATGCCGTCGTGGTCAGGATCGGCTGTGTCTCCACTGATTGATGGGTCAACCTGTTCACCTAAAGTGAAACGACCTGCCTTCCATGTTGCATAGGGAGATGTGATGGTAAGGCTAAATTCCTTCTCAGCGTACAGGCTGTCTGCGCCGGTCACTCGCACGCGGAACTCGACGGTCGTCGGCGTTGTGGGTGTACCGATGACTTGCCCATTCGCGATCAGTGTCAAACCAGTTGGCAGACAGTTTGAGACTACCGACCATGTGTACTGCGGTACTCCGCCTGTTGCTTCCAGTGCTACGCTGTAAGCCACACCCACTGTCCCAAGCGTCAAGGGGCCGCTCGACGTGATCACCGGCGAGTTGCCCTCATCAATAGCGTTTACGAGTGCTTGGATTTCCGCACCACTTAATACCCTTCCATACACACGCACATCTGCCAACGCACCCAAGGAATATTTTGAAGGTGATCCGCCGCTTCCCAGCGTTGCGCCTAGGAATACGGGGTGATCGTTGGCGATCAGTGAATGCAGGACTACATTTGTGCAAAGACTGCCGTTCACGTAGATGCGCGCCTCGGAATTGGACGCCACAAAAGCTACAGCAATATGATTCCAGATATTTGTGTCAGCCGCTGCTCGGATGGCTTTAGTCGCAGGGGGGCCATGGACAGTCAGCGTGGCAGAACACGGCTCCTCGTGTATAAAGGACCATCCACCTTCTTCATCATGCCCATCCCGGCGTTTTGAGGCGAGCACTTCCCATCCCCCCGTGAATCCTCCCACCTTGGCCCACACGGCAATTGTCCAGTCATTTGTCAGGTCTAGATCGTTCGCATCTTCCACTCGCAGGTAACTACTGCCATTGAACTGTACAATCCCGTGACTGATTTGGGCAGAGTTGGTAAAGACAGGTGAACCGAAGATAGTTGCCGTGTGCCCACTGCCGGAAGCGTCAGGAATTATACTGCCTGAATGATCCTGCATCCGCCACCACGCCACCAAGCCATCTGTTATCGTGCTTCCAGTAGTAACACTCAGCGATACGGATATGGTCTGCGGCGAATTGACGGCATCAGCAGAAGTAATCACAATCGCGGCGTTATGCACACCCGTCGATAAGCCAGTTGTATTGTACGTCACGGCATGAATGTTGGTCGCTCCGGAGCTCGTACCACTCAGCGGGGCAACCGACAGCCATGAAACCGTGTTGCTGACCGCGTAATCCAAGAGAATAGTACCGGGGTTCCATATCAAGAAAGATTGACTCGCAGCATTCTGACCCGCTCTCACGACCGTCGTAATGGTGCTTGGCGTAAACAATATTGACGGAGGTACCGGCTGACCTGTTCCAGATGCATCGATGGTGCTTGAACCGCCGGTAGCGTCGCTATTAACCGTCACCGTGCCAGTATAGTTCGTAACCACCACTGGTGCGAAAGTCACCGTTAAGTTGGTCGTTCCACCGGGGGGGATACTCCCGCTCCACGCACCACTGAACCCGGCCGGGTAGCTGATACTGGTAACGGTCAGCAACGAGTTTCCTGTATTCCCAACGGTCAAAGTTCGCTGCGCTGTGGTTCCCACATCAACACTGCCGAATGCTAAGTCGCCGCTTACCCCAATGATTCGCGTTGCAACCTCAAAGTTCGCGGTGTAGGTGATGCCACCACTTGGTACGGTGATCGTACGTGGGTTATCTATGTTGCCATCATTCCAAGCTGCGAAAACCCAGCCGTTGCTCGGACTGGCTACAATTTGCTGGTAGGATCCAACTGGATAACTCCCAGCGCCGCTCACTGTACCGGCCTCTGACGGATTTGCGAGGACTGTCACCGTTGCCATGTAC